>NZ_KV833963.1:12751-57832 GCF_001837725.1 Enterococcus sp. HMSC072F02 | reverse complement strand
AGCGGAATATTATTATTTGGCTCTGTCGTACTCAAAATCATTTTATGTTTAGGCACTTTCTTACCTCCTTATTAAAAACTAATATAATCTCTTGCATTATGAAAATGCGCTGCCGATGATGGATAAAACTCATCCATAAATTGAAAATGTAAATGTTCCCCCGTTGATGGACCAGTAGTGCCCATCAAGCCAATTTGCTGACTAGCAGTTACCTTCTGACCTTTCGAAACGTCTACTCGGCTTTGATGCGCGTATCCTGTATACATGCCATCGGCGTGTTTGATTACTGTCCAATTTCCGTACCAATCAAAGTAGTTTGCATCACCTGCAACAATGACTTCCCCATCTGCTGATGCAAAAATAGGTGTATTGGGGTTCCCATTCACAAGGTCGATACCGTTATGAAATTCTTGTGCTCCTGTAATTGGAGAAGTGCGCCAGCCAAATTCACTCGTCACTGTGATTGGATCCGCAATCGGCTTCACATATCCTTTTGATACAGGAATTTCCAAATCTTTGAACTTGTCATACCATTCTTGTGACCACGTTGTTCGTTCTGGATGTGGATCGCGTGGACGTTCAAAGTTAGCCACGAATGCTTGCGCTGCTGTGTTGATATCGGTCAACGTCATAAACTGTGTCCACGAATAAGGATAAGCGCTGGTCGCAATCCACTGTCCGTTTGGTGCATGCCACATCAAAAGTTTAAACTGTGCGGTAATCGTATCTGGATTGTCGCTAATTCCAGCTTTAGTCATCAAATTAATCATGTAGACACGTCCACTGTTCGCGCCTGTGCTATCAGTCCACTGCCAAACGCCGTAACCGAAACCTGGCGCGCCATTACCTTCATCGGCTGTTGGGTTGGCATCAGATTCACCTTGTGCATTCCCTAATAAAGCGGCAGCGGCTTGCTTACTAAAGCCAGCACCCAAAGCCATAGCCCAAATTTGCCAATAACGTTTGTCACGGTCACTGGTAACTTCTGGTGGATATTGGCCATTCCAGCCGTTGTCATTTCCGCCTGAGTTACCACCATCAATTTCTTTCCCTTTCACCGTAAAAGTTCCTTGAACGTCCAAGTCACCAAAATAAGTTGCTTTTCCGTTTCCTAAAAGGACAAATCCCTTTCCTGCTGCTGGGGAAATCAAAATATACTTTCCGTCGCCATTTGTACGTATTACCAATGAATTGTCTTCTAGTGGTGTAGGGGTAGATGCGTCCGGAAAAGGATTACCTGCAGAATCTGTAGTACCAATAGTCCCGATTGATTCCTTAGTATTCCAGAACTCCATCCCCTTTTTTGTGAGTTCCATGATTTTTTTATTTTCGTTCCAAATCTGCAATGTTCCTTTAACAATTTTTAGCACGTCACCCAATTCATTAATTGAGCTTTCAAGAACTTCGGCATTAATGATTCCGACTTTAATAAAATCAGCTACAATTTCGCCTTTTGATGTCATTGCGATACCAAAGGGCCCATTTACTCCGTTCTCGGAATAACCCAGCCCATTCAAATTCCACCGCCACACACGCTTTGCTGTTGCTGCTGTATCAGTATCCATGATAAGAATCTCTGATGGAGCTTTTTCTGGACGAAAAACGACATGTCCACCAGAATTCCCAGTGATCCACGCCGTTGCATTCAACACATTTTGAACTAATGTTTCAGTTCGGTTGTCGATTTTCTTTTTTAGTTCTTGCGTCTGCGTGTTTACTGTCGAGGTATAAAGAGATAAGTCATTACCCAAAACAAAATCTTTGTATTTTCCGAGTGTCGGGAAATAAGTGTATTCGACCATGCGCTCTTTTATCTCGATATCTAGCTCTTTCGCCCTCACATGAGCGACATCACCAAGATGTAAAGATGCTAACTCTTGATACATGTCACCGTATTCGAGCGTATGCTCTAGCGCGACCATACTAACTGTGTGAGTTGCTTTTGGTTCGTGAATACGATCATTATCAAATAAGGTTTTACCCCATTTAATCAATTCATCAACTGTTTTGCAGTCGCCATTTTCCCGTTTTCCAATGCGTCTGTTTTCGTTAGTCACACCATCAGTTTCTAAATATCCATATTCAATAGGCTCTTTGTCTTCGTCATAATCGTTATCAGGAACTCCGCCAATCAAATACAGACTGTTCACAATGGATTCTTCGTCAATTTCTTCTTCGATTGCTTCTAAATTGATACCAAAATCGATCCGAAAACCATTATCTGATCCAATCTGTTTTACCAGTTTCAAATCATAGTTATCCATATCAAGTTCAGCACTAGTCACGCCAGTCAAATTTTGATTACCGTTATTTGAGCCGATAATCGCTTCAACTGGTGCGACTTGTCTTGCTGTAAATTGGTGCGTTGTACCTACATTCGAAAGATAGTTGAATTTTTGATCAAATGCCAAACTGTTTTTAAGATTTGTCATGATCTGAGAACCGTTGCCGTTATCCGTGAATGACTTAACGATAAAGTTTTTATTGGCCATAAAACCAATATGTCTGGCTGTCACAGAAACGGAGGTCAAATTCTTTTTGATATTGTAAATTTCGAAGTATTGCCAAGAACCATCTGGTACCTTCGCTTTTATAAAATTTCCTTTTTTTAAATAAGAGCGATACTGTCCGCCTCTTGAATAGTTACCATAAAAACGATATTGGCCATTCAACACACGATTGATTTCTGGCAAATCTTCCCAGTCAACTAACGACGCTCCGTTAACGCTCAAATCATCTGGCATTTTTTTATAAGCATAAATAAATTCTTGCGTCACAGATACACACTCCTATTCCAGACTTTTATTTCTTTGTATTTTCCAGATATGATTAATTGATTTTTACCAGGGTTAAGCGTTGGCCAATCTCCGCGAGTAAACAATGGGTCGTCTTCTTGAACTGCCTTTCCTAGCTCAGTATCTATCTTCACGACCCCGGCTAGTGTATTCTCTACAAGCAAAGTTTTTGTACCAATCGTTAGCGACAAATGACCTCCTTCGGACACAATTTCAAAATAGGGTTTTGCTACTTCGTCTCCAGGATCGAAAATATCTTCTCTTGATTCTGTGATAATTATCGGTTGTTCGTTCAATTTCTTTTTTAATGGCTGACAACGAAAAGTAACATCGAATGTATAAAAGAAGCCCCACTCGTTTTCGAACGGGACTTCTTTATCCATGCTGCAGATAGCATCTAGATACTTGTCTGGATCATTATGAGTGATTAATTGGCTTTTACCAGTGAGCCATCGTTTGACTTCCCTCAGTTTGGAATGTGGGATAGTGATCCCTTCTATTTCCAAATCAAAAGGTTCATAATCATCAAACGTCTCAGTCAATTCTCCGCTTCGGCCCTGAATCGTGTAAGTTTCGTATCGTTTGTTCGGCATAATATCTGGAAGCTCTGCCTCAATGATGCAATCCATATCAATTACTGCGTTCCGATTTTTCCAAATAAAATTTGGTTCATCTGGATTCATAAATTGTCGACTCAAACAGGAACACCTCCCAAATCATAAATAGCCTGTTGGTTTGCTTTGGCAAATTTACGATTCATACGATCTAACTCAGATGGATTGTTTGCATCGACTTTGCCAATGTGTATATGCTGTTCAATGCTACCTCCGGAAACTCTTCCACCGATTCCGTTGCGTTTTTCTTCGTCTGATAATGGAGTAACTGTGGTTTTTCCATTCTTAGCAGTCAGTAATTCAGGGCCAGCTTCACCAACGATTGCTTGCCCATTGATCAGATGACCACCTTGTGCTAGATAAGGGATTTTTGATATAGAGAATGATTTCCCTCCTATACCAGGAACCCATTTTGGTATCTTGATATTATTCAATCCACCAATAAATCCATTAATCAATCCAATCATGGCATTAATAGGAGCTTTCCCCACAGCAACAATACCATCGAAAATACCTCCAAAAATATCAACTAACCCTTGCCAAGCTCTTGACCAATTGCCAGTAAAAACACCACCTATAAAATCAATCAATCCGTTAAAGATTCGTTTCCCTGCATTAAAGAAGTTTTCAAAGTTAGCTACGATTCCACCAAAAACATTACTAACAAATCCAACCAGAAAATTGAATTGCTGGACCCATGAATCTACCAACATTTTTATAAAAGTATTCACGCCATCACGAAACCATTTGACTTTGTTATATGCTAAAACAAAACCAGTGATTAATACTGCGATGCCTGCAATCACTAAAACGAATGGATTAGCCGCTAAAAACCCAGCCATTGCTTGCCAAATTCCAATGAAACTTTTAATACCACCGACAATCTTTGTCACTGATCCCATCAATGTTCCAAGAACAACTAGTACTGGTCCGACTGCAGCTGCAATGCCTGCAATTGTTATAATCCAATTCTGTGTATCTTGATCTAACGACCCCCACCATCTCGAAAATTCTTGTAACATAGAAGTTGCTTTTTCAAAAAATGGCAAAAGGCTGACTTGAACTGCTTCGCCTACGTCGGCCATTGCGAGTTTTGCATTGTTCATCGCTTGGTCAGCCTGATCAATAGGATCAAGTGTTGCATCGAAAGTATCGCCGACAGAACCGCCACTTTCTCCCGCTGTTTTTGCTAAATCTTCTAAGTTTAACGTACCTCGACGAATCGCATCTGCCATTCTAGGACCACCTTTAGTCCCAAATACTTCCGCTGCTGCATTAATAGCTTCTGTTTCTGAACCTGCATTTTTCACCTTGTCTTGCAATTCTCCAAGACCCTGGCTTAGAGATTTTCCATCTTTTGCATAAGCTACTGTCGCTTTAGATAAACTACTCAAAGCTGCACTTGAGTCAACACCGCTTTGTTCAAATTGTCCAAGCAAAGTGACTCCTTCTCCGAAGCTCAATCCTAGTTGTTTAATTTGAGGTGCGCCATCAATTGCTTTTTTCATCAAGTCATCTACAGATTGACCAGTGTTTTGCGATGTTTTTGTTGTTACATCGAGAACCGAGTTTAAATCTTCGTACTCTAGTCCATAAGCATCGATAACTTGACGAGCGGCTATTGCTGACTGAGAAACATCTGTATCATTGATTTCAGCATACTGCAGGAGATAATTGGTTGAATCTTCCAATTGCTTGCCCATAAAGCCGAACTGGGTATTGACTTCGCCGATTGCTTCACCAACAGTTTGCAATGGTAAATGAGTATTCGAACCAACATTTTTGAAGGATTGAGAAAGCCTATCTGCTTGCTCGCCTGTCGCTCCTGTTTTAGTGATGATAGTATCGAGAGCTTCGTCTACTTCACCAAATGCGGCAAGACCAGCTGCACCTGCTGCTACAATCGGCGCCGTCACACCGACAGACATTTTTTCACCAACGCCTTTTATCTTTTCCCCGGCTTCTTCTATTTTTTGAAGCTTTTTCGCTGTATCTACAGAAACATCACCTTGTTCTTTTAATGCATCGTTTGTCTGTTCCAATGCTGTACGAAGCTTATTTTCTCCAGTTTCCGAATTAAGCAATTGCTTGTATAATTTTTCTGATTCAGCAGAATATTCGCCTGTCTCTTTGACAGATTTTTCATATTCTTCTCTCAACATTTGAGATCGTTGTTCAGCTAACCCCAGTTGTTTTTCTAACTTTTGTTTAGCCGCTCGCAATTTTTCTGTTTGAGTTGCATCCTTGTCCATCGCAGACACTTGGTTTTTGTACTCGGCAGCGGCTAAGTTCATTTCTTTGTTGATTTCTTTGATTGTTTTCGAATAACTGACTTCGCCATTCGTTTTAAAATTAAGAACGACATCAGATTCTTTACCAGCCATTTATCTTAGCGCTCCTTTCTACCACCAAGGCGATTTATCCATAGTTACAGATTGAGGTGGTTCAAAATCGGTGTTTTGTTGTAACCACTGTAAATAAGATTTGAGCCACAAGTTAGGTGTAGACTTCAAAAAGAAACTCTCACTCCAATTCAATAGAGTGAGAGCAACGTAAATATAAAAACTCCAAGGAGTTCCTATCTCTTCCGATTCTTTTTGTTTACCTTTCTTTTTGCTTGCGTTTTTTGAAAGTCTTGTGGCTTCTTGGATTTTTTTAGGTCTTCTACCTGAAATGTCTGGCTAGCAAAAATTTCCATACAGGTACTATAAGCAGACAACACCTCTCCACTCATTCCCAAAAATTTGAAAATAGTTTCTGGATCTTCATCTAAACCACCAGTACGCAGCAAGGCATAAATTAAGGCGCGCATGATTTTTAGGTCACTAGGCGATAAGTTAGCAGAAGAAATTTGTCCTTCTTTTTTAGATAGCATGGCGTTCATATCAGATTCAAATTGCGAATAATCTCCACCATACACATCTGCTATAAATTCCATCGTTTGCATAGTAAATGAGATAGGGAATTCTGCGCCTTGAATAGTGACAACAGCAGAATTTTTTAAGTCTTCAACGTGAATCCCATAATCAGCAAGTCTGGCCATTAATTGCCACCTCCATCTGGCGGTGTCGTATCTGCAGCTATAGCTTCCCACTGACTTTCATCATAAACTGGTTGTGCAATGAATTTTTCAAATAGATCCATTGTCGCTTCTTCACGATTCGAATCAAAACTTGCATACATCACATTATTGTATTTCAGTCCGATGGAAACCAGATTTGCAGTTACATCGTCAATTTTTGTTTCTTCCTCTGCAGTGGCATACTCTTCGTCAATCACATTGGATAGTTGTGTGCTTGGGTACCACACTGCTTTTTTACCACCATTTTCAATATTTCCAATGAAACCGAAAGCAAAGTATGGAAATTCTCGCGCGGTATTTTTGCTAAACGTTACTCCGCTTTTAGCGATCAATCCTTTGATTTCATCCATTACCGCAATTGGAATACCTACGTGATCCAACGCAATTTCGTGTTTTGTTTCTCGGGACACGCGTCGGAACATTTTGCTTGATGCCCATTTTTCCAACGCTGTACCATTACCTTTGATACCAATTTTTGTGGCGATAGGTAACCGAACAACTTCGCTATAAGTCGGAGCAGTTCCAACAGAATCCGGTGTTGCCATCATTGAGATTAAAATGTCATCGATACCTTCAAAATAATAAACATCTTGTTTTCCCAATTAAAATCATCCTTCCCATAAATCAAGTATTTTTTTCGTCATAATTTCTTCAATTTTTTCTTTATTTTGTTCATACGTACCACTTGCAAAATGTTGGGCACGTTGATTTGTTGTGCCATTCTCGGCAAAGCGCCAATAAAAAGCAGTCTCTTCAAACTGGACCTTCACTCGATCTTCTTCAACAACAACTTTTATTTGTTCGCTCATATGTTTTTTCTTAAGCAAGGACTTAGGAATATTGGGAAGCAACTGCTTTAGATAAAAGTTAGCTGCTTCTTCTAAGGATTCCAACGATAATTTTTTTGGATCAACTCGCGAAAGATTACCCAAATAATCAGCCATCTCCGAAAATCCATTCTTATTACTTGGCATTTTCCACGCACCTCACATATGTGTAATAGTTAGTCACTGTATCGTCATTCTCGTCACCTTGTATACCTGTTAAGTCTGAATATGGAACACCAGCAGTTTCCAATGCTGTTTCTAATGCCTCCAAGTCTTGCTCTGTCCCTGTTGTATAGAGCGAAACTTGGTAATAAGGTAATCGTCGATGAACTTTTGAAGATGCCATTTTTTTACTTTTGCTCACATTCGAATAAACGATATATGGAAAGTCTGTCCCTTTAGCTGCCTTGTCTCTGAACACTGGTAACTTTGTTGATTTCAGCGCTGTTTTCAATTCATCAAAGCTAATCGACATAAGCTAAACTCAACTCCATTTCTCTTGTATCGGGATTCGTATAAATACGAGTAATGTTATACGTCACAGAATCAATTTTGAGCGCACTTAATTTCTCTGTGATAGTTTTATCCCATCTCACTTTAATTCGTCTGATAACGTCCGACTTGGCTTGCTGTGACAAATATTTTTCTTGAGAAGTCACACCAAGTTCTTCATAGAAAATTGGACGCTTAAATTCATAAACTGTAGTTGGACGATCGTTTTCGTCTGTTCCTGTTTTAATATCGTATAATTCAGCTTTCCACCTGAGATTATTCGTCTGCCGCTTCGGCATTTTGAATCACTCCTTGCACGATAAATGGCGTAATGGCACTCAAAGCTTTGTCCAGTTCGTCCTCAGAAACTCGATATTCATATGCAATGCCCGCAACCATCAAAATAAGATACTCTTGTTGACCACCAGTTGCAGTCATTACATAATTTTTTGCCATATCCAAATAAAAAGAGAGCAAAGAATCGTCCATGCCCTCTTCAAAATGGATATGCGATTTGAATTTTTTAGTCAACTCATCCATTTAAGCCACCTACTTCGTCAGTACAACAGGAATACTCCAGGCAGATCCGATAAATTCACCGTCATGCAGATACCGTGCTTTTTCAATTTCATCGGCTCCAACCCCTAAATCGTTGTATGCCTGAACATAAATATAAATTTTGTCTCCTTCACTTAAAGCTGGCACATTTTCAGCTGCTAATGTCCAAGAAGAAGTCTCAGTATATCCCATTTTAATTGCTTTTTTCGGATCAGAAACGTTGGCGTCCCCATAATGAGTTAAATACGATTTTGCCCCTTCCACAGGATCAAAGGAGACGGTCAATGAACCATCTCCATTAAATTTTCCTGTTGGATTCAGGGGCGTTTTAGGGTGTAGTCGTCACTTCATAACGGTATACTGCTGGCTCAAATGGAGAATAAATTAACTGACCATCTAGCAAGTTGTAAATTTGGAACCCGATTTGATTTTTACCAGAGAATTTTTCAATCAATCGTTGAATTTCTAAGGCGCCGATCACTTCTTGAATTTTGAATGCTGAGAAATCACCGAAGTAAATAATCGGTGTATCTGGATCACCTTTCTTATCTGCTGCATCTGTCCAATCAACTGGATAACCGACTAATGTATGACCAATCCCACCTTCGGCTTGTGTGAACGGACGTAATAGAGGAAAACCATCAGCAGTTTTCATTTTTTCAACAGCAGTCAAAGCAGCGCGATTGATAATGAAACGACCTTTTTTCATAACTTCCGTAACTGGTGTATTTTTCATTTCGATTAAGGCATCGTACAATTTCTGGCCAGCGTCAGCTGCGGTTAAATCGACAGCTGTTGCTGGAGTAAATTTAACTGATTTTTTCGCTAACGCGCCAGGGTTTTCATTATCCGTGTCATCACCATTGAACATGTAATTGATTTCTTTACGGACATAGGCTTTTTTTAATTCTTCAACAACAATGTCTTCGACAGGAACACCAGACATTTTCAACAGCTTTTTAGTTACAGTAGCCAACGCATCGAATTCCGCTGGATCAAGAGTAATTTCATCAAATTCAATATCCGTTTCTGGAATATCGGTAGTTCGTTCTTTCTTATTGACGTTAGCTTCTGCCTTCTTAACTAAGAAAGGATATTTGACATCACCGGCTGTTCGTACCACTGTCCCATATTTTCGAAGTAAATTCTCTTCTTGCGCATACGTGATCACTTCTGATGCAATTACTTCTGGAACAGTTACTGAACCATTACCGGCATCAATTCCCAATGAGCGCGCTTCTGTTTCTGAAATTTTACCAATAACAAAATTGGCAAATGCTTTTCGGATTTGTTGTTCTTGCTGTTGTTTATTTAAACGGGAACGAGTATTCAAACCATTTTGAATAGACCCTAACAAACCATCACGTTGTTGTTGCGTAATCATGCCAGCGCGATTTTCGTTTGGTTCTGGATCAACAGGATCAGTTGGTTCAGTTGGTTCAGCAGGTTCAGCAGAACGTCCTTCGCCAGCTTCAGGTTCTGGATCTGGTTCTGGATCTGGTTCATCTGTACCTAATTCATCCTTGATATTTTGTAGCTCTTCAATCAAGCCGTCGATCTCTTCCTGAACAGCTGGCAAGTCAGCTTCACGAACTTCACCCGATTCAATCCGTCCACGTAATTCTGTTAATCGTTGCTCATTGCGAGCTTTTAATTTTTTCAACAATTCTTTATTCATTAGTTTTTCCTCCTAAGCGCTCAGCGCATCATTAATTGTTTGAATCATTTTTTTTCTTGCTGCAATATCTTGCTGAATTTCCTGTTTACTTCTAGCAAGCGTTGCTTCTGTGTCTTCATATGCAGGGAGTGAAACAATAGATACCTCGAATAATTCCACTTCATTCACCGTACGCAAAACAGGATCGGTGTTGTAATCCCACGTTTCTTCTGTTGGAATAAAACCGAAGCTACATTGATCAATATCTCCACGACTCATAGATTCGATAAGGTTATTAGCATCGGTTGTGTTGGGTAACTCAACTTCAAATTTCAACCCACGTTCGTCTTCTTCAAGCCGAAGTGTTCCACTTTTTGTTCGTCCTAGAACTTTCCCCCAGTCATGATCAAATAGACATCGGACGTCCGAATTTGATAATGCCTTCGAAAATGCACCAGGAGAAATTACTTCTTCTAAGCCTTCCCAAAGTAACGTTCGACTGTTGAACACAGCAGCATACCCAGTTACGATTCGACTATTATTTTCTGTAACATCTCTAGTACTCAAGTTGGTGATATCAAATGTCCGAATTTCCTTCTTTTTCATTTCCATCACCCCCTTTCACGTTTTGATCATTCGTTGGTAAGGAATCATCTGTTGCATTTTTCTGGCCAATCCTAGATAAGTCATTTGAAATATAGATAGCTTGTGTTTCTGGAGTGTTCTGTTTAGGGAAACCAAGCATTTCTGCCACATTATCCGGACTTGTAATCCCAGTACGTACGATGTTGTAGCCAATATTTGTTTTTGTTGAGTAAGGAACAAAATCCAAGATGTTGATTTTCCATTCCACCCGATAGCCAGAATTCGGCATAAAAAAAAGAGCGGTGTAATGTTCGCTCTTGTTCTTCAATATTGGTTTGATTGCTTTGTTATGCAGATACATCATCGCTTTTTCAATGTCTGTTTTCATCAACGATTGATACGTATCAACATTGATTCCTAAAAATTTACCTAAGTCTTTTTTATAAACACCTAAATAGTTCAAAATAGCCGCGTCATCAACAGGACTTTTTAACGTCTCGATGGAATATCCTTTTCCCAGAGGAATCATCTTAACAGAATGATCACTGTCATTTTGCGTTCCTTCCAGTTGATCCAATATAGCTTTGACAATTTTCGTTTGGGCGCTATTATTTGGATTGATGTGGGCGTCCAGTTTAAGCATGAACGCGAGTAAACCACCTTTAGTATATTTGTCCGTCAAAACTTTTTCAGCGCTCAGAACGCCTTCCAGAGTGTTTCTTGCAAGGTCAATTATTCCAGCACCTTTTAATGAATCAGTTCCGATGTTCTTAATGTGTCGAATCATTTGACTAGGTATTTTTTGACCATTCATTTCAAATTCTTCTTGAAGTCGTTCATTGATTTTAGTGGTTACACCGTATGCCAAATGAAGCTGCTCCCGATCTGTTAATGGGAATGTCTCACCATTGATCAGTAGGGTATTTGTTTCCAATTTGGCAAATTCGAATCCGGTCAAATAATCATTGGGATTCTTCAAAATTTTTAGCAAGTGGTGGTCCTTCACTTCATTACCGTCTGGACCTATGACAACAGGCGAGGACAACGCTACCTGGTTTGAGATATCCTGGACCAATTCATAAACATCAGAAGATTCCATGATAGAGGAATCTGTTACATATCTTTGACCGTAACGCGTATAGTGGCCAAACATATCCTCGATGTACCCACGCTTTTCCATAAAGGAATAGACTGCATTCGATAACCGATCACGTAATTTCAATATTTCTCACCGCCTTTCTATTTATCTATAGATGGAACTAAGGTAATCATCTAATTCATCCGAATCAATATCTGTCATCTGATTCATCGTTTCCTTATGACCACACAAAAACGCCACGAACCCATCAATCTTTTTCTTTGATTGACGTTTACTTGGCGCTTTTTGTCCGTTGATATTGGTAATTGCTACAACATTCAAGGTGCAATAAAGGAACAATGGATTATCAAATTGAATTCGTTTCTCATAAAACAACCGTTCGACATCATCAAAAGGAGCGTTCAACACTTTAGGATATTGGGCAACCTCAACGCATTCCAATCCTAAGTTCTCCAATTTCTCAACAAGTTTGTCGCTCATCGCTGGATCATAATTCACTTGTTGTATATCGTATAAATCCATGCAGTCTTCGATGTACTGCAAGATTTGATCTTGATCAATCATTTTACCATCGCAAAATTCAACAAAATCTTGTTCAGCTAAATCGCTGTAAGGCACGTTATCTTCTTTTTCTCGAAACTCTAAATCTTCATTGGGAATAAAATAAAGCTGCTTCACTTTAAGGACCGCTTTTCCATCTTCATCCCACGTTGGGAAGTTTAAAGACACACAGGTCAAATCTCGTGTGCGTGATAAATCCAAACCAATGTAACAAGGTTCACCACTTAAATTTCCAAGCTCTTGGGTAGTAACCAAACACGGCTCTACTTGATCCTGTTCAAAGAAATTATCCGCGCCGTTTACAAATACATCCAAGTGCTTCGTTAGAAACTCGGCTTTTGAATGTGCTGAACGTTGTGCCGTTTTAAACGCTGACTCCAAGGCGGAAAGATCAACTGATATTCCCCAGTTAGGATTGCACATTTCCCAAACTTTTCTATCCGTCCAATCATAGTTTTTATTTGGTTCATAGATTAGAACAAAGTTCGAATCATTATCATCACGTTTCAACACTTCTTTTGCTTCACGATATACGCGCATTCCAACAGACGATGAACCTTTCCCAGCAGTTGAAATATTAAACATCAATGGTTGTGGCAAAGAGATTTGTGCAGACTTAAAATTGTCATACTGTTCCATTTTCTCTTGCTTATGCAGCTCATCATTCAATACAAAATATGGATTAGAACCCTCAATGTTATCGATATTCTTCGTTTGAACAATAAATTTATTCGAATAAGCCATATCTTCATGAATATAATCATAAGTAATACTAGAAACAGTTCCCTTTGGTCCTTTAAATATTTTAGTTCCTTCAAGTAGGATTGGATTGTTTAATATTGTAGCTGCAAAAGGTTTGGCAGCATATTGAGCTTGAGCAAAGTCAGAAGCGCATGCATAACAATCGACTGACAAAGCACCTTCTCCATACATTGCATAGCCTAATGAACCTACGGCAATCAATGTTTTACCATTCTTTTTTGGAATCTGGACATAAGCCTCACGAGTAACGCGTACAATTTGGCCTTTTTCATTTTCTTTAACCCAACCATAAATCCAAGAATAGATAAATTTTTCCCAAGGTTCTAAAATGAATGGCTTTCCAACCATCTCACCTTTTGTATGAACAATAAATGATTCTACCCAATCCATCATTTCATTGGCACGATCTACATCAAACCAAATATCTTTTCTTTTTTTCCACTGATACCAGCGATCTATTGCTAAACGAACGGTTTTAGGATACTTCTTAGGTTTCTTTCTTACTTCTTTTGCAAATAAATCAGCATAATTTACACCAGGTTCGATCATTTTTCAGTACCTGCCTTCTTACGCCATTTGTTTCTGTGCGCTGCTAGTTCATCTACTGGCTTTTCTTCTGGGCGTGTAATTTCTTCATCTTTTCTTGCAGTCGATCCGCCAGTTATTTGTCTACCAGTTTTAGCCTTATTCGTTAGCCCCAACAAATCTAGAGCTTTCATTTTTTTATCTGCCCAAGTTTCTACTTGCTGCGCCAATGGATGCTTCGATTGATTAGTGGCCCCTGATTTATTCGTGAATTTTTGCGTCTCTGGAAAGCCTTTTTCCTTCCACAAAAGATATTTGTGTTGGTAAATTTCAAAAATATCCAAATATGATTCGATTAATGGATCAAGAGTGATGGTGTACAAATCAGACAAATTCATTATTTTTAAAATACGAGCTTTTTCAGCACTTACTTTTTCATCAACAATCGCTTTACGTTGCACTTTAGTCGTCATATTTGTATACACCCCCCTTTGTTTTTTGAAAAATTTGACCTAACGATGCGCGTGACTCCCCGCTACCCTATCTCCCCACGCGAAAAAATTTTGAAAATGGATAGGGGGGCTTCAATTGAAATACGAAGGGAAAACTTTTTTGTCTTCCGTTTCATTTTCAACAATTGGATGACATTTTGAACATAAAAGCATGAGATTGTTTGGATCAAGCTTAAGCAGTTCATTGTCTTTGATGGGTACAATGTGATGGACATGTGCCCTCTTGCCGAAGATAAACTGACCGCATCGCTGACAGTGACCACCTTCTCTTTCATAAATAAATTGACGCATATCCTTCCATGCTTGCGTTCGATAGAATGGTTTGTTCTCATGATGATAAACAGACTTTGCTTGTTGCTTCTTCTTACGTGATTTGCTTGATCGCTTGTGTTCAGTACAATATATTCCCTTTGCTATCTTGTTCGTACATCCGTCAAACTGACAATACTTCATTCTGCTTCACGGATAAATTTTAGGATGTCGCCTTTTGCACGGATAGCGCCAGGAATATCAATACCATGTTTCTTAGCATATGCACGCAATTCTTTTGCAGTCATGTTGTCCAGTTTATCTGCTTCTTCCACAGACTGATCGTTAGTAACTTCGTCTCCATCCAAGTCATTAGTAGTGTTGCCATCACTATCAAGAACTTCATTGCTATTAGTTATTGGTTCACCTTTGATAGTCATAAAACTTCCATCATCAATTAAGATTCCTTTTTCTTCCGTTACTTCAAAATCAGGTTCTTGACCTTTCGGAACCACAACAGTCTTTTTCTTTTCTGAATCCCAATACTCCGTTCCAGTAATTGATGATCTAATTTTTCTCATTACCATTTTGATTCTCTCCTTTGTAATTTGTACTGATTACTTTTGCACCCATACGTTTATACCAATCAACCTGTTCTTGTAAGTTTGGCAATGTTCTAGAAAGCAATGTGATAGTTAATTTCGAATGACCTCGTACTCCATCAGTAATATCAACATTGCAATAATTACCATTCCATACTGGCTTGATATTGCTGATCACAATATTTCCATCGCCATCTTTTATTTCGTTTTTAATCCAATGCCTACTGTTATCATCTTCAATTGCTTTTTTATAAACTTGCCCCATACCCGCTGGAACATCAAAAGTAAGTACAGCCTCATGAAAATCATTCATAGATAAAACTCCTTTCAAAATAAAAGAAGAGAAGCCTGATATACATCAGACTTCTCACACCTATTTTATCCAATCTCTAATTTCTTTTGCCATTTTATATGTTTTAGAAAATGTTGAGTTCTCTGCTAAAAAAATTTCGCCTTTTTCAGTCAGTTTTAAAAATCTATAAGTAGCAGGTAATAAAACATTGCTACCGTAAGTTCCACCAACAATGTAACTTTCATTTTTCAAAAAATTTAACTGGTCATTAAATTGTTCTTCTGAAATTCCCAATATACCAAAATCAAGATTTTCGTAATTTCCATTTTCAATTTCTTTTAAAATGGCATATCGTATTTTTTGGTTTTCTTTTATCATTTATGAATAGCCTCCTTTTCATAAATGAATTATACCATTTAAACAATTCATTTTGCTCATTGTAAAACAATAATAAACAGTAGCCATTGATAGAATAGATAAACACGAAAATTTAAAAGAAACTTTTCCATTTCCTTTTAGTTTATTTTTGTTTATTGCTGTCTAATCAAAGCAATAGAAAAGAGCCACAGATACCAATTAATAAAATAGTTGGGATATCTTGGCTCTTTCATATTTTTTTGACACTAATAGAATATCATGCTGCAAACAATGTTTACATAGCTACAATGTTCGAACATTTAGTGAACATTGTAATTTTAGAATAAAGACAGCTGTTCTTTGTACTTCTCGCTATTGTAGAACTCGATTTCACTTTCTTTTTTACATTGATCAGCACGTCTTTGCTCATACTCGTCTATAAAATTCAGAGTTTTTCTTATTTCTGCATGTCGCTGTCTAACATACGATGGAGCGTAGTCGATTTCCTCTGCGATGTCTTCCAGCTTCATTCCGTCAATATATTTCATCTTTATGATTTGATTATCAATACCAGAAAAGCTATCTATTAGTAATAGCATTTCTTCCTTTTGTTCATTTAATAGTCTCAATTCATTTTCTATCTTTTCGATGTTTTCTTCTAAAGAAGCTGATCTAGAATTTTTTTCGATACGGACGTCTGCTAAATCTCCATTGACCCATCGATTCAATTCAAGCTTACTTTTATTAAGATTCCACTTTAAGTAAAGAATCTGCTCATCAAGTTCTTGATAATCTTTTAACCACTGAAATCTCACAAACGCCACCCCTTATATGATAAAATAGTATTGCGCTGCTATCTCGAAAGAGGTGGCTTTTTTTATTTTTTCTTAGCCGTTCCATTCTGGATTGCCTTTTGTTCCAAACGACGTTTTTTCTTCTTGATTTTCGATTTTGTTTTTCCCATACAAACATCCTTTCTGGAATATATATCGTTCGACTTTTACTGTTTAACAAGAGATGACCAAATTTTATTGTTCGTTTTGAATCATCTCTTTGAAAAAATTTTAGTATTTTTGTAAGACCCCTAAATCATATTTTTGTTTGTTATAATACCTTTATCGAGGTATTTAATCGAAATATAAAACTAAAGGTGATCAACAATGAATAAAACTAAATTACTTGAATTAATTAATCAACGATTTGAAGAAACTGATTTAGAATTTTTAAATATGAAAAATTCCCCTGAACTATTTGCTTATTTCACTGAAGATGATATTCCAACTTTAAAAACACTTAAATATATCAGTGACATCAAAGTTACTACTCGTACTGGCGAACTCAACCTCAATAAGCTGTCTATAAAAAAGCAATAGCATAAGGTAATTCTTTATTGATATAATTTATTTGTCAGAAAATAATATGCTGACAAATAATAATCAAGGAGAAATATATATGGCAAAATATGTTTATGCTAACTTATTAGGAAATTGGAAGTGTCTAAATGACGACGATAAATGTGTAATGGGTGAACATAGAGCCTCACCTAGTCAATGGTTGGAAGAAGGAGCAGAATTATATGCGCCTATTCATAGATCTGATGCAGATACTCTCTATGATTTTCCGTACGTAAATATTCACTACAAGGGTGTAGACTATCGAGTTTCACCTTTGGATATACAAATCGTTAACAGATAAATATTTATTGATATCCTCCATAATGATTATTTGCTCGTTATTATGGAGGTATTTAATATAATCATCGGTTCCGGCATAATCTGATCATCCTTTAGCAACGCATCAGGATATTTTTTTCTTAACTTCTTATTGTTCGTATATGTTTTAAGCAACCATTGGCTTGCCTCACTCTTGCTTTCTCCGGAAAAATAAATTTTCCCTGTTTGGATTCCTGCAAGTTGAATCATCATTTTCACCTCAAATCAAATTTTTTTCTGCTAGATGGAGCAAAAGCAATCCGATATCAAGGATCTTTTGATCCATTATTTCAGCTACTTTGCTCGGCTTAACTCCTTGAGAAAAGAGCAAGCGTGCTTGCTCTATCTCTTCGTGAGTCCAAACAAATTTGGCTTCCTCAAGGATAATTACTGGATCAGTTACTCTCATTGTTCCTCTGGAAAAATGATGTCATCCTTATGTTTGGACCAGGTATCTGCATATGGAGCAAAGTATTGTCTAGCTAATTCGATTTGATCAATTAAAGCAGTCTCTGATAATTCATGATCTGCAGCAATTTCATTCATACTATCGCCTTCATCTAAACGGATAAGAACGTCTCGAATATTTACGGTGACATTTTCTGGTAGTTGTAATGTCGTTGCTGTTTTAATAAAATCATCAACAGTTTCTTTTGATACTAGGATTGTTACATTCTCAACTTCTTCTACACCATCGCCGATATCAAGTGAAGTCTGCTCTTCTTTGAACATTTCGATTGTGCCATCTGAATTCACAACATATTCAATATTTGGTTTCTTCGTTTGCTTATTTACTGGTACTGTGTATTCGATTGTTTCTGGTTGAATTACTACAGTCACTGTTGAGCCAAGAAACTCCGTTAAATTTTCAGTACTACCTCTCAGCGATCCATTGCTAACAACTAGTAATACTTCTGTGTTTCCATTAGATTTTGATGTCACTTTCTTCAATTCTGGTCTGAAATTTACTTGTTTTGTCATTTTATTTTCCTGCTTTCTTTGATATGATTTTTATTAAGGAGTTGAAATCAAGATGCTTTATAAAATTAACGTGTCTTTAAAGATGTATTTGAGAAGAAAATTTAGTAAAATAATTGGATCAAAGTTCTACGTTAAATTTTTCGATAAACAAACAGAATCACGTATATTGAACAAGTTCTTAAAAAATGTAGCTAGTGGAAAATATACGGAAAACAAAAACATAAGATATGCTTATTTAGATAACGACGATCATCTCAATGCAATCTTTTTAGCTATTGAGAAAGGGTACGTAAGCAATATTGAGATATTGGAACGCGAAGAAGAGATTTTTCCTGAATTAGAAGCCGTTTATCCTACAGTTACTGTTTCTGGAGAAAACTTTTTGCGTAACCAATCTTTTTTTAATCGACATCCTTTTTTTGAAAAAGTTTTAATTGCTGTTATATCTTCTATAGTTACTTTGCTTATAGGTTATTTTTCTAAATAATAGTTTTTATGAAGAAGTTTCGTCATGTAGTTTCTTCTTTCTTCGTTCCGTTTGTCTTTTTCGTTGCTGTCTTGCTGATTCAAAACAATCCATTTCAATGAATTTATTGATTTTTGAATCGAACTTAGCAAATGTCACTGGAAAACCGTATCGATAAGCAAACATCTTCATTTTGAGCATAGAGATTGCATCTTGATAACCTTTGACATCAATCACTTTTTTCACTTGACCATTCTCATAAATCACAAAATCAGCTCGGTAATAAATCGGCGCAATCTTACGATCGTTGCATAGATACCCTTCTTGCAACAGAACATTTTCTTGCATGGCACAGTAAATTTCAGATAATGGCATAAAACTCATACCGTTTCGTTTTAACTTCATGTAATAACGAGCTTCTGCCTTTGAATCAAATGTGATTCCGTCTACTTCGTGTTTTTTGTTTCCATATTTGCTTCTGGTTGCCATTTGCTATGCTCCTTTTTTAGTCTTTCGAGTCGTTCTTTCGAACGTCGTCCATTTGCATTGCATAATGGACAAGGTTCACAAGTTGACCATCCAAGCGATGTCTTATACCAAATAACCGTTTCATCGTTGCATTTTAAACAAGTCATTTTGCACCTCTCATCCATGCTTGGTTACTTTTCGGACAACAATTTTCTTTTTTCACTGGCTTTGTCTTAGGTTTTGAAAATCGGCGTTCGTGTTTAATAACTTCGACCACTTCGCCGCCACAAACACTTGCAACAAGATCAGCCTCTTCTTTAGTCATATAATGTTTAGCAAACTCAACACTAGCTTCTCCTCGTCCTCGGCTATCTAAGTAGCACATTTTTTTCACTACAAAGGTCAAACTGGATTCCTCCTTTTATCTGTCGTTGTTTTAAATACAGCGATGTTCCCTTTTGTCCCATTCATTACACGAGAAAACACTCTCTCGCCGTATGCGTGTTTTAATTGCTTCGATGATAAATTGGTCGTGAATATCGTAGCTTTGTTTAAACGAGCTTCTGTGAGCGATGTGAGAACATCAACATCGTATGGTGTTGCTTGATTGTTTTCTTCCATTCTTCCTAGCTCCGCACCTAAATCATCAATCACTACAAAATCCGTCTTTTTAATTTCAGCCATCAACGATCCTGTCACAGCTTTTCTTGCTTCTGGATCATTCATTGCGAACTTCAATTGCTCTAATAATTCTCGATAGCTTATAAATGAACAGGCAATTTTATAATTAGATGTCATCATTACTTCTTTGATTACTGCAGCACCTAGATGGGTTTTTCCAGCTCCTGTTCTACCAGTAATCACCGCGTGAATCGTGCTACCCCTTACGATTTTTTTAGCCCATTCTTGAGCCATCGCTTTTATTTGTGCTGTTTCCTGATCAACTACTTTGTATCCATCAAAATCGAAGGTCCATATGGCATCATCTGTAATCATTGAACTGTTAAGCATTCGATTGAAAGCGTCCTTTTTCATTGCTTCATTCGCTTTTTGGATAGCTTCTTTTTGATTTTTAGTTACCATTTCTCGGTAACCACAAATCTTATTGATACATGTAGGACCGCATCGATCAGTACCATCTTTATTTTTTGTTTTCCAGATATACAATGGATCACCACATTTCGGGCAATTATGATCTGCTGTTTTTAATCCGCCGTAAGGTGCAGCCATTGCACTTAGTTTTTTATCCATTACCAATCCTCACCTGTTTCTGGTAACTCATCATTAGAAATATTTTGTTGCTTTCTTTTATTTTTTTGGATAGCCATCTTATCGAAATGCTTTCTTAAGCTAGTCGGTGATAAAATCACTCCAGACCAGAAATCATTACTAGTGGCCCACACAATCATGTCTTGAACTTCTCTACCAGTTCGTTTGTCAGATTCAATTGTTAAACGAATCGTATTCGCCCATTTATCCAAATCAGGTTCTTTGATGTTTTGATTTTTTCGAATGAGTTTTAATAAAAGAATGGCCAATTTTTTATTTGGATCATCATCTGCGTACTCTCGTTTTTTTCGAGAGGTACGAGGATTATTATTGTTTACATTGTTATTCATTGTTTTATCATTGTTGTTTGTGTGTTTCTGTGATGCTTCTGCGTCGTTTTGCTGTCGTTTCTGTGTCGTTTCTTTAGATTCGTAACGTTGATAAAAGTCATAATTGACAATGGTTATAACAGTTTTTTTACTGTCGCTTTTTCGAATCAACATTTGATCATCTTCCAACATTTTTAAAAACCGATTTACTTTGGTGTTTGACCAACCCCATCTTTCACATAGCTGTCTTACTGATGTAATAAATTCCCCACGATTTACCTCTATTAGTTGGCCGTCAAATAAAAATTTATTATTCTGGTGATTGGCATCCATCAGCAAATCTAGCCACGCTTCGTATTTAGAGAAAACTCTTTTTTCTTGATATACCCAGTGATCTCGGATATTTCGGTGAAGTGCTATCCAGCCTTTGTCTGCCATCTACTCACCCACCGTTCTATAAATCGTCCATGCTAGTGAATCCAGTTATTGGAAGATTACCCCTACAGTACTCGCATAAACCGCAATGGTTCGGCTTCTCTTCACCATTCTTCACTCTGACAATTCGCTCAATTTTTTCTTTTAATAAGACAAGTTCGTAATTCATTTTGTCTTGTTCAATTGTTATAAGCCTAGCTTCACTTGGTGTTTGTTTAGAAACAGCTGCAATGATCGGTGTAAACGTCTTTCCGTATTGCTGTAAAAGTAACTCCTGATATATAGCCATTTGAAGTACATATCCAAAATTGACTAGGAATGTTTCTCTTGATCCATAATTTTCATTCCATTTACGTTCGTGCATGTCTTTGGTTGTTTTGATATCAACAAAATACTCATCCTCAACATTCAAGCAATCAATCTTGCCTTTCCATGTCGTTCCAAATAGTTCCCCAGTCACAATCGTTTCTTTCTCACCTTGATAGATATTCATGAACACTTCTTCTTGTTTAAGTCGTTCAATCATTTGTTCAGCAATTTGGAAATCTTTCAACAATCCATACGGCTTCCGACTAGAAAACATTTTGGATTTATTTTCTTTTTTGAATGCTTCATGTACTTCTTTTGATTCAAAATAAGAATGTACGTAGTTTCCTACGAGTAAGGCTTTGGGATCAGACGTCGGTGCCCAATCGCCTTTCAACTTTGCTAAGGCTGCGGCTTCACATTTTAAAAAGGACTTATATTGTGATGTTGACATGTACTGCCAGTCAGCTTCATTGGAGTAATAATTCTCATCAGAAAGGGTACTCGTCGTCTTCAAATTCTGAGACATCGTCTACACCTTCCTCACGTCCAAAATCTGGAATATCGATCAGTTCTTCTTGCACTGGCTCGATATCTTCTTTATCAATAAAATGAGCTTGTTCAATTTCTGGATGACCGGGAACATTAGCAACACGCGTTGTTCCTTCTTGTACATCATCAGGAATCACGATTGGTTCAGCTTCTGTTTGAATTGGTTCAGCAATATTTTTGTTTGAAAAGAGTTTTTGTTCGAGAGTAGCCACTTTTTCTGTTTGTGGTGTTACATCTTTCCGATCATTGTCAAATTCATTTTCTAACGTTTCTTTTGCAGCTTGAACTAACAAATCGTTATCGTTGCTTGTGTTGATTAATACTTTAGCTGCACGATTGATCACTGTCCGTTTAGCCATTTCTTCTGGAAATTCCTTTTGCGGTCCAGAACCTTTCATTTTTGACTTCGCCCAACTTTGATCGATTTGCTTTTTTGTCATGGCTGTTGTGGTTTCTTTACCATTTGCTAACTTGATGACTACATAGGCTGCAATGATTTCATTGTCTAAATTCTCAAATTTTGTTTCATGCTTTTTGACAACCATGTTTGGTCCATCCATTGCAACTTCAAACTCATCGCCTTGTCGAACGACTACAGGCGTAATATCTGCTCCTCCAGTTACACGATCAAGAACGACCATCGTCCCAAAATAAGAACGCATTAGCTGGACTTTTTTATCGTATTTGATGAAATAGCATTGTTTTTTCGCTGGAGATAAGCCCTGAATAACCATGTTTAACAATGCATTGGAGATTGATGTTTTCATCTCTTGATTAGTTGCGGCCATCTGCAAAAGATTTCCGCCTGTATTATTGGTTAGTTCAAAAAAAGCACTTTTCAAAGCATTTTGTGGACTATATCCTGGTGGCATTTCTAAGCCTTGTTCCTGTAACCGTCCAAGATTACTGATTACCTGTTCATCTAATGAACGTTGTGTTGTTTGTGTTAAGTCATTTGCCATTCCTAAATTCCTCCTAGTTCAATTTTTGGATAATGTTGTTGGGCATACTCTAGAATGTCGTCTACTGGTACATAGCCTTCTTCTGTTAAATAGCAAGAATCGCCTTGATACAAAGAATTTCCTTGCCAATCAACTCCAACAGGACTAGCTTCATTTGGTGGTTGCTGTCTTGCGCCTAAAGAATCAAAGTTTTTCATCACAACCTCCTAAAATTCCCAAAATAGTTTTAATGTGTCATTGTCTTGTTCAATGCTAGATACGCCTTCTGTTTCCAATGCCGCTAAAAATGAAGGTGTTAGCCCTTTTGAGCGAATCGTGCAACTCGTTTGACCATAACTAGCAGCAGTCAAAATCTTTTCTTGTACATCTCGTTGAGCTTTATTCATCATTGCTTCGAATATTTCATCGCCTAACCCTTTGACTGAAATCATTTATTTCCTCCTGTGTTATAATGGTTTAAAAGATTTTTCTTTTGGACACTATTTTGCTTGCCGGCGGTCGTGTCTTTTTTTGATTTGTGCATCAAATCATCACTTTCTATAAAATGGCAAAGACAACAGACAATAAAATGACGTTTAGAACCAAGCTGATATAGCAAAGTGCTTGTAACTGACGAACTTTGTACACGGGCTCTTTGTCTTCGGCAATTGATGCAAGTAGTATTTTGCTACTCGAACGCTCAACGATTGGTTTTCTTATTTGTATTGCTTTGCCCTCCTTCGTTTTATAGCTCATCTATTGTTTCTGATAGATCATCTATTATTTCTAATAGATCGTCTAGCTCGTTTGCTTCTGTGTCTTGCAGCAGACCATTAGCTTGAAAATCGTTTATTAGGTTGTCTAGCGTATTACTTGTGCCTGCAATGTATGCATTGAGTTCTTTCGCGCCCCAACCTTTCACCTTGCGTTCAAGAATACGAAGATATTCATCCTTAATTCGTTTTTCTAAAAATTCTTTCATGTTATTCCTCTCCACTTTTCCAAAGTATCGATCAATAATACGTTGTGCCTCTTCTTTTGTTTTGACGGTATGAGACATATGTCCGTCTGTAATGGTGAATTCTGTCATGTATGTCCTCCTAATCCTTTAAAATCTCAGAGAAATTTGTTTCTAGAAATTCTCTGGTTTTACTTGCTAAAAATAAATAATTTCCACCAACTCCTTTCGGGTATTGAACAAATCCTCCATAATTCACATCTAAAACTTTTCGAAATTTTGGGACATATAAAACATTTTGTTTAAACCATTCTGAACTTCGATTGATTTTTTTTAGAACATCTTTTAATGACCACCAAACACCAATCTCCGTTTGATCAAGCAGCTCCTCATAATCAAATTTTGAGATAACAACGTAATCTTCAGGGATCGGAATTTTTGCGTTTAAATACTGCAATTTGTTGTTCCTCCTGTCGTCATAACTCATACATGACAATAATCGAATCAATAATTTTGTTCGCTTCTGCAGTTGTCTTTTTACCATTGATAATCAAAGACAATTCACTTTTACTAATTCCAAATCTTTCGGCTAGCATGGTGTACGTTAGGAACTTAGAACCTTCGACATACTTTTTGATTTTTTCTCTATCTCGTTGAGTGATTTCAGCAATATCTGTCATCTTTCCACCTTCTTTTTATTTTTTTGTAAACAAATTTAACAACTATATTAAAAACTTCATTGACTAAATTAACATACAGTGTTAAAATCAAAACATAGTTAAATAAGACATAAAAACATTGATTTTAAAGCTTTCTTGGCGGTCTGCATTTATATATCAATAGTGTTTTTTGTTGTCTTTTTAATTGTTAAACTTGTTTACAAGAATGATATTAACATTATTTGTTAAATTGAGCAACCTTTTTTAACAAAAAATGTTAAATATTTTTTCTTGAACGAAAGGAATATTGATATGACGACGTTTGAGAGAATAAAAGAATTAGCAAGGAAACAAGGGAAATCATTAAATAAAGTCGAAGAGGAGTTAGGATACGGCAAAAATGTTTTATACAGACTAAAAAATTCGAACCCATCAGCCGAACGTTTACAAGAAATAGCTGATTATTTCAACGTCTCTGTAGACTATCTTCTAGGCAGAGAAGATGACCCACATTCAAGTAGAGTAACAGAAACAGAGTTAGAAGAGGCTCTGAAAGGAGCTATGACTTGGAATGGCCAGCCACTTACAGAGCAAGATAAAGAGGCAGTAAGAATATTTTTGCAAGGTAGAAAAAGTAATAAGTGAGGTCGTAGTGTATGGATAACGTTGAGAATTTGTTAAAAGAAAACGGGATTGATGTAGAAATTACCAATATTGAGTCTGAAGGATTTTACCTTCCCGAAATGAGGACAATCTTTATTAATCAAAATTTAGTGGAGATGGAACGAAACAAGGTTTTACTACATGAATCACGTCATGCACTAAGCCATAACGAATTGATCGCATTATACAGTAAATCTGTTTTCCACTCGAAGATGGAAGATGAAGCAAATAGATTCATGATCGAAGTTTTATTGCAAGATTATATGAATCTATTCGCTTTAGCTGTAGATCAAATCAACTATATGAAATTTATGGATTACTATGGAATCGATTACGATTGTGAAGAATATATAAAAAAATTACTTGTGAATCATCTAACAACAAGTACATATCTGCATGCGATGTGAAGGAGGATTTAGATGAAAATAGGTATGAGAAAACCAAGCATAAAAAAATCAATTAGCGCACGAACAACTCGCAAAGCAAAACGTGCTGTAAAAAAAAGCAGTTATTCCTGGTTATGAAAAAAAAGTAAGTGGCTGGATTAAAGATCCGAAAAAAGCAGCTTACAACAAAGTATACAAGAAAACTACATTTAGTTTTTGGGATTTATTTAAATAAAAACACGCCCCACCGTCCAAAGTAGAAGCGTGTCTTATGAAAAAACAAACCTATTACAATAGGCTTCTTTACGTTGTCTATTGTATCAAAGAAAGTGAGCCGATTCAATCATGGCAAGATTTGTGAAACGTGGAAATAGCTGGCAATATGAAATTTCATATAAAAGCAAAGATGGAAAATACAAAAAGATGAGAAAATCTGGTTTCCGAACTAAAAACGATGCTAAAGCTGAAGCTACAGAAATGGAAAGTCAGCTAAATAAAGGATACAATCCAGATAAAAAAAATATAACTATTTATGAGTATTACGAAAATTGGATCAAACTTTATAAAAAAGGTTCTGTGTCAGATGTTACATACAGAAGATATTTAGATAATCTGTCTAACATAAAAAAATATATGCCCTTTGATACATTGGCAGATATGACTAAACAGAAATATCAAGAAGTACTAAATGAATTTTCTAAAACTCACGCTAAAGCAACTACAAAAAGATTCCACACTCATGTGAGAGCTGCGATACTTGATTCTTTAGATGAAAAAATTATTTTTACTGATTTTACACGTAATCCAGTTATCAAAGGAGAAAAAGAAGGAAAGAAAAAAGAAGAGAAGTATTTAAACTACGAAGATTTTAAACGTCTCATGAGAGCCACTGAGAGCCGTTTAGACGTGAGATACACTTCGCCTTACTTAATTCTCATAGGAGGCGCTACAGGCGCTAGATACGCCGAACTATTAGGTTTGACGTGGAATGACATAGATTTTGAAGAACAAACAATTGATATTAATAAAACTTGGTTATTACATCAAGGATTTGGACCAACGAAAAATGAATCTTCTGTTAGAAGAATTGATATTGATGATCATACAGTTAGCATTCTGAAAGAGTACAAACAAAAACAATTAGAATTATTGAAACAAATGAACATAAAAAATGAGCATAATCTCGTATTTTACAATCCTTTAAACGGAATGATTACTTCAAACGCTGTAAATAAGACGCTAAAAAAGATTCAAAAACAGTTATCTATAGAGCCGGCTATCACCTTTCATGGGCTTAGACACACAAATGCTTCCGTGTTACTCTATGAAGGAATTGATTTATTATATGTATCTGAACACCTAGGTCATAAAGATATCTCAATCACACAAGAAGTTTATTCTCACGTATTGGACGAACTGAAGCAAAAGAATAAACCTAAAGTATCTGCTGTCCTTTCTTCCATTTACAACTAAATAAAATTCATTTGGCACATATTTGGCACAAAGCAAAAGAAAAACCGCTAGAAACAAACGTTTCTAACGGTTTTTTAGCGTCACAGGAGGGATTCGAACCCCCGACCGTCCGCTTAGAAGGCGGATGCTCTATCCAGCTGAGCTACTATGACAGGAATCAGCGGAACATCAATAATTATAGATAATTAAATTGCTTCTGTCAATACGAAATAGTTATTTAATTAGCAAATAGCCAATTATTTTAATTCAACTACCAAATCAATCCTTTGAAAAGAAACATTCGCTTCCATCTATTCTAAGGTTATCAGTCGAAAACAGGAGTTGCATTGTCTTCATGCTTACTCCTGTTTATTTCAATCTATTTACTATTTCCTTCAGTTGTTTTACAAATACAGTCTCTTTCACATCAAATTTAGATGGATTCCTTGATATAATCAATCACTTACTGATTGTCATAATCATGTATCACCAATCGATTTCTTCTGCTTCTTTTGTCATTAAGATTACACCATCGCCTAATGGTAAGATGGTCGATGTCAAATCAGGATGGTTCATCACGACACGAAGGAATTCATTTAATTTACGATGGATAGCTCGTTTGCCACGAGGAATCTCTTCATCAGGGAGCAAGATCGTCCCTCCTTGGAAAATATCATCTACCATCAAAACGCCACCTTTTCGTAACAAACGCAAACATTCAGGTAAAAATTCAATATATTTTGATTTTGCACTATCCATAAAAATAAAGTCATATGGACCAGACAATTCAGGCAAAATATCTGCGGCTTGCCCTTCAAGCAAGGTTACTTTATCTGTCAATCCTAGACGTTCATAGTTTTTTTTCGCTTTCTCGATCATGACATCGAAACGATCAATGGTCGTAACATGAGCATTTTCTCCGATTGTTGTCGCCATGACACTTGATGAAAAACCGATAGCTGCACCGATCTCTAAGATTCGTTCAGGCTGAATCTGTCCAAGTAAAAATTTCAAAAATACAACTGTTTCGTGGGGAATAACCGGTACTTCTGCTACATGAGCTTCTTCTTCCAATTTGCCTAGCTCACCCGGTAATTTTTTTTGCTGGGTACGCATAAAGTCCAATAGTTCTTCTTTGACTACAGGACGATGCATCATTTCATTGCGCATACTACTCCTCCTCTTTACACATTATACGAACAACTAGCTAAATCTACAAGCTGTATGAGTATTTTCCGTATCACTCGTTCAGAAGAGTAATGGTATCTCTTGAATATATTTGTCTTTTTCAACATTCTCACAAAAATTTCTGTGTTCGTCTCCGCTTCTTCTTCAACTCTACAAAAGTATTCCAAGCTGTGATTCCTGTTAAGCAAAAAGCAATCGTAAAGAATAACCCCTGGATCCATGCAAATGCTGTTTTGGAAAGGACCAGACCAATATATGGAATCTGGAAGATTGGACTACCGATAATATTTCTCTTTTTTACTACTCCAGGCTCGATATAAGTCCGTGTGTCAGCTTTTGTATAAAAGTCGTTGTAGTTGTTTTCAATGGCTATTACGCGACGTGTCGAGATTTTTTTACCTGAATTTTCATAATATGTAATAATATCTCCGACTAAAATCTCATCTGTATTTTTTGGTCGTACATATATCAGATTTCCTTGTGCATAATATGGGTTCATTTCTCTATCCTCAATAATATAAGGAGTCAATCCAAAAATTCGGGGAACCAAGACGACGAGAAGAATAAGTATTAAAAATATAATCAGCGTTACAGAACTAACAAAAGTTATTTTTTTGTAATCAGGCATCGTTTTCAACTCCTTTCTTTCTTCAATCCTTCTTAATCATATAATAACGATAAATTTTTTTCAAATTATAACTGTAAAAACACATTTTTATGACAACGACGTTTTTTGATTCTATTTCCTCATCTTTATCTCATTTTTCATTATAAATAATTGACGTTAGTAAAAAAAACGTTTACCCTAAAATTACAAGTTTTAGAAAGGAATACCTTTATGGCTTTTTTTAATAACATATATAATAAAAAAGAATCTTTCTATATGCGCATAAAATGGAGCATAATAATTATATTATCAGTGTTATTTTTAGCAGGGATTGCTTATTTCTTCTATTTTATCTTCTCTCCTGCTAATAGTAATCAAATGAAAGAAATAAAAGATTCATGGGTTTTCTATTCAAAAGATGATCCTGATTTTAAGTTTGACAGCAAGTACACTCGTACGATTCCTACCGTAGACAAAGATGAAACATTTATTATGGAAACGACACTTGAGAAACCGTTGAACGAAGCAAATTTACTAATCAAAGGAAATCATCAATGGATTACTGTGTATCTAAACGGAAACATTTTATACCAACGGGAAGATTACGACGCAGAAAGCAACCCTGGATTATCACTGGCTGTGATAGATTTACCATCAGATTACATCGGAAAAAAATTGATGATCTCTGTCTCATCTCCTTATCAAAACTACGCTGGGTTGCCACCGAAAGTCTATATAGGTACAACTGGTCCGTTAATCGGTTTTATCTATTCTCAATCAGTACCGCAAGTATTAACGATGATCATTGCAGTTTTCATTGCTATTGGGACGTTTATCTATACCATCTACTTGATGTACAAACAAAAACGGCTTGAATACTCGCTGATTATCTTAAGCTGCTTTGCTTTGGCATTAGGATTTGAAGCTGTTTCAGAAGATATTTTAAGTGGCATCCTTTTTGAACCATTCGTTCACTCTTTTTTATCTCATTTATTTATTATCCTAACCTCGGCTTTCATTATCTGCTATTATTGGAGCCGGATGATTTATTATAAAAAATGGTATGGGATTTTTTGTATAATCCAGCTTTCGATCTTTTCTGGTGTTCTGCTTTATGCAGCTTTTACTTCTGCAGAACTTCCTGAATTGATGCCAATTGCTAATATAGCTAGTGTTATCAGTACTCTAGTCACTTCGCTTACCTGCATTGGTGAAGCATATAAAAACAATCGTTTTTATGTAGTTTGTACACCTTGGATCGTCTTGGTTGCTATTATCCACTGCTTGATTTATATCCAAACAGCACTAGGTATTTATCAAACGACGATCAATTGGTCTACGATTTTATTCATTATTATTTTGATTGTTATTATCAGTTACAATCTGATTGACCACATTCTGAACACAGATAAAGACCGAAGACAAGTAGATTTCTTAAAAATCAAAAACGATTTGCTGGAACAGCATTATGAGCAACTTCGACAGCATATCCAAGAAGTAAATACGCTTCGTTTAGAATTTGTTCAGGAAATGGAAAATCTGCAAGACTTAATGCATACGGATCAAGTAAAAGCAAAAAAATATGTGGAAACAATCTTGGAAGAAGCAAAAAATTTTGAAATGCTGTGTTCTTTTTGCAATCATCAGATGACAAATCTGATTTTCGCGCGCTATCAACAGTTAGCTGCTAAACGGAATATCCAGATCACCTTCCAAGCAGAACTTCCTGAGGATCTTCCTATCAAAGATGATGATCTAGCCCAGCTTTTGATTCATGCCCTAGAGCATTCCTTTAGAGAAACTCATGCCATCGAAAATCCGCTGTATCGAAAAATTCATTTGTCGATACACGAACAAGAGGATCATTTCATCATTTGTTGCGAACATAGTGCACATTATGATACGAATATATTCAGTCGAGGTATCACAGAAGAATTAGATGATCAGGAACGCTTTGATTTGATGATGATGAAAGATGTGGCAGATCGTTACACTGGAACACTAACGCAGGAAAAAGATACATTGATTGATCGAATCACTGTTCAGCTTTCCCGAAATTACTCGAATTCTATATAAAAAAGCAGTGGGATCCAATACATAAGGATTCCGCTGCTTTTTGTTTTTAATAAAGTAAGGTAAGCAATTCTTCTGATTCTATCGCACCAAAATATTTTTTCACATCAATTTGGTCAACTATTTTTGATAGAGATTCTTTATCATATTTCTGTCCCACCAATTTTTTTTCGACATCAGAGATATCTCCTAGTCCGAAGAAATCACCAAAGATTTTTGCTTCTTTAATCATTCCTTCTGATACATTCAAGTGGACTTCGATCGAACCGATAGAGAAACGTTTTTGACGAGAGAAATTGAAATCTGGGGACTTTCCGTAATTCCAATCCCAATTTCGGTAATATTCTTCAGATATTCGATTGATTTTTTTCCAATCTTCGTCGGTCAATTCGTACGTTTTTACTTCCTCTACTGATTCTACACCAAAAATTTTCAACAAGATTTCTTGACGAAATTCTTCCGTTGTCATTTTTTGTTTTTCTTCGGGAAGAAACGGTTTGATATTCGTCACACGAGAACGGATCGATTTGATTCCTTTTGATTCGATTTTGTCTTTTTTTACTTTTAATGCATTGACTACTTCATTGATATCAGAGTCGAACATGATCGTTCCATGAGCAAACATTCGGCCATTGGTAGCATACATCGCATTACCGGAAAATTTCATACCATCAATGACTAAATCATTTCGGCCTTTCAACTCAGCCCCGGCAACACCCAATTCATGAAGTGCTTGGATGATTGGTTGTGTTACTTTCGCAAAATCACGGAAGGAATCACCATCATCAGGCATAATAAAACTAAAGTTCAAATTCCCAAAATCATGGTAGACAGCTCCGCCTCCGCTTAGACGGCGGACCACATGAATACCATGTTCTTCCACATAATCTCGATTGATTTCTTCAATCGTGTTCTGATTCCTACCGATGATGATTGAAGGTTCATTGATATAAAAGAGCAAAATGGGTTCATCTAATGGCATTTCTTGCAACAAGTATTGTTCAATTGCTAAATTGATTCTTGGGTCGTGGTTTTCATTTGGTACAAAAATCATGTTCTTCCTCCTAAATGTCAAACACTTTGTCAACTGCAGCAAGTTCTACATCTATCCCTTTACCTGCTGCTTTTTGCGCTTCATTTTTCAATTGTTCTAAGTCGCCAAACTGAGGTAGATGGGTAAGTACAAGTTTCTTTACGTTAGCTGATTTCGCCAGTTCTCCAGCTTCTTTTGAAGTGAAATGTGCATGATGATGTTCATTTCCTTCAAATAGATAGGTATCTGCTAGAAACAAATCAGCCTCTTTCGCAAAATCAGCGAAACTTTCCAAATAACCTGAATCTCCTGTAAATACGAATACTTTCCCCGTTGCTTCTTCTACGATTCGCATGGCGTAACATACTACTGGATGGATTGTTTCCATAAAAGTAATCAGAAAAGGACCAATTTTTAATTCTTCGGCTTCAAAATAAGGATGTCCTTTTGAGACATTCGCCATCGTCAATTCTTCAAAGTGGACAGAATCTTTTGTGTGCCCGTAAATTGAAAGCAATGTCTCCGGATCTCTCTTGGGATGAAGTTGCCAGTAATACTGTAATACACCAAGGTCAGCAATATGATCATGATGATAATGGCTAAGGATCACAGCATCCAAATCAAGTGGATCAAGATGTTCTTGTAATTTGATCAGCGTAGCACTACCTGCATCAATCAACAAGTTGAAACCGTCAGATTGAAGTAAATAACCTGTTGTCCCTTGATTATTATAAGGATACGCCCCTAAGCAGCCTAAAACAGTTAATTTCATCATACATTCCCCCTCAAAGATTTATCCTACCACAAAAGTTATTTTTCTAATGAATGAACTGCTTACAGATTAAGCAAAATAGGCTTCTGGACCACCTTTTTCAATCCGTGCTTGTTCATAAAATTCTGCAACTGATACATTCACATAAACGATGACCCACAAAAGACCGATGAATAAAGCGATTGCCCCTAACAAATACCAGCCGATAAAAGATAGTTGCAACAAAATATACGTACCGATTCTATCTTTCAATAAGAACCAGCCATATTTTAAGCATTGTACGACCGACAAATCAGGATAGTCGAACTTCGTCCATGCAGCAAATTGGAACAATCCGCCAACGATGCTCATGATAAGTGCTGAAACAAAAATCATCCCTACCATTGATAAAACAAAGCTGATATCAAGAAAATCTCCTGGCATGACATCCGTAGGTACCGTACTTGAATTGAAAAGCAACTGCGTATAAGCACTCACTCCGCTGATTAAAAACATGGGCAGAAAGATCAAACTATTGAGCAACCAGTTGATGATTGAATTAATCAAATTGATGACAAGTATCGAACCAAAATATTTTTTTTGGAAAACTGAAAATAGAAGATTGCTTTTTGGTCTGCCACCTCGTACAACTACTAACGCAATATAAAACAATGCATAGTTGAATGCGAATAAAAGCAAATTATTGACTAGAAAACTCAATAGGTTTTGCTGCATGCTTTCTTCCGTAAAAGGACTGAAACCGTCAAAAAAATTCTGTATGACGCTTGTGAACAATATGGATAAGAAAACAAGCCAAGCATTGATTCCCCATTGATTCTCTAAAGAAGCTCGCGCTTTTTTTCGATATTCAGAAATAGGCATTTTATTATTCATTATTCATAACTCCGGATTTGTTCAACTGTTTCACTATCAAGCCGTTTCACTAACTCAGTAACTAGCTTCACTGTATTCAAATAATCATCTTCATGGATCACTGATGTGTGGGAATGCAAATAACGAACAGGAACAGTAATGGCTACAGAAGGAACACCGTCTCTTGTCAAATGCATTTGTCCTGCATCCGTTCCACCGCCAGAGATCACTGTATATTGGAATGGGATAGCCATTTCCTCTGCTACATCGATAACGAAATTCAATAATTTTTTGTGCGGAATCATCGATGCATCAAAAATCAAAATCTGTGGACCTTTTCCTAAAATCGAATCTGCTTCTTTTGGTGTCATTCCTGGAGTATCACCTGCTGTACCAGTATCTAAAGCAAAAGCAATATCCGGATTTACAAGGTGCGTGCTTGTTCGAGCGCCTCGCAAGCCCACTTCTTCTTGCACATCGCTTCCTGCAAATAAAACATTTGGATGTGCTTCTTTAGATAGATTCTCCAATACTCGCAAAGAAACAGCTGTCCCTATCCGATTATCCCATGCTTTTGCCAGTAAATATTTACTGCCGTTCATTCGTTTGTATTCAATATATGGGGTGACCATATCTCCCGGACGTATGCCCCACTCTTTGGCTTCTTCTTGGTTTGATGCGCCGATATCAATAAACATATCTTTGATTTCATATGGTTTATTTCGTACCTGAGGTGTTAAAACATGCGGTGGTTTTGAACCAATTACCCCGTGAATGATTTTTCCTTCTCGTGTTTTGATTTCCACTTGTTGAGCAAGCATCACTTGTCCCCACCAGCCTCCAAGTGTTTGGAACTCCAAGAAGCCTTTTTCGGTTATTTTTGTTACCATAAAACCAACTTCGTCCATATGACCAGAAATAAAGACTTTTGGTCCTCCGCCAGCGCCATGCTTAGCAATCACACTGCCTAATCCGTCATAAAAAATATCATCAGCGAATGGTTTAGCATATTCTCTGAATACTTCTCTTACCTCTTCTTCATTCCCAGGTACTCCTTTTGCAGAAGTCAAATCAATTAGTAGCTGTTCTTCTTTTGTATCCAAATGTTTTCCCCCATTTCTATATTCATATTGTGATTATACCATTGCTTTTGTTTTTTGTTCAGGCAAACTTGGTATTTTTACTGTTTATTTCAGAATATTCTAAAATAAATAAAACAGGCAGATATCCTCCACCTGTTTTATTTATTTTAATCGTAGTTTATCTGGTACTTGCTGTTGCCAAGCTTTGCTGAAAAAAGCATCATCGAGATGGTACCTACTAGGAAGCTGGTTTTCTTCTAAAAACGGTCTAATCTGTTGATCTGCGGCCAGCCAGCCTTTCCACCCTAAATGGATCGTATCTTCCATAAAATAATTGGTACCAGCTTGATTGACAAAATCAGCTATTCGATTGAATCCTTGGCTATTTAATTGAAATTTGATTTTTTTGGCAAATCCTTGTAGCATTTCTTGAGATAGTCCGGTATAATCGCTCCATTTCTCGTTGACCGGTGGAATGATAAACAACACTTCATTATGGTTTTTTGCTAATTGATCCAAGATTAGCTGAAAATCAGAAAATTCTGGTGAAAAACGATAATCCCAATTTTTTTGTGACTGTTTGAGTTCTGGCTCGTGGGATCGGATACGATGTGTATAAAAATCGTTTTTCAAACCAAATGGATTATTTGTCGTTTCTTGTTTTCCAATCTCATCTGCCAAAATGGATAATTCTGTTTCTTGATAGTGGTCTGGTAATTGTTTTGATTCATGATCGATTTTTTGCTGACGATCTTTCAAACCGATATCACTGAATATCTCATCCTCACGCTTCAACATGTTCCATTGGCTGTGCAACTGATCCAAAGAATCAGGTAAAGGTAACTTTCCTTCTTTAATCGTTTGTAGAATTCCTGTCAGCGTATCGTTCTCTTTTACTTTTGAAAAAGTTAATAGTCTTCTAGCTAAATAGCGATCAGCTGATGTAACTTTTTTCAATGAGAACAACCAATCATAGGTCTGAAGTTCAGAATAGTAAGTGTTGAAATAATCTGTTTTTACACCATCTTTTACAAACCATTGAGGCGAGATGATAAACACCACTTTTTTGTTTTTCAAATCATCCCCTGCAGATCGCATCATCATATATTGACTTAATGATTGTGTTCCCGGCGCTCCTAGCAAGAAAGGACGATAACCTCTATCATATTTTTCAGCCAAAACAGACGGATGAAATGGACTGATCCTGCTTAATTCACTCGACCCAAAAAAGGGGATATATTGTTTTTCAGACAAAGCTTTGTTTTTTATTGCATCGCCCTTTAGTACATTTGCTGACATAGATGAAGACGCTCGCTTGATTACTTCCGGGTTATCAATATTTACTCGATAGGAAGAAGTGAAGAATAGGGCAAGCAGACCAAAAGCGAGAACAACAGGTCCAAAAATAGCAAAGAGTTTCTTTTTCATACTCAACCCTTCAATGCAGTTGCTTGTTGAATGATTTTATTCGGTGTGCGCCAATCCTCCCGCTCGAATTCAGAGACTGGGACTTGGATATCCAACTCTCCGTCTAGCTCGACTAATAATTGCACAGATGCTAAAGAATCAAGCAAACCTTCATCAAATAGATCAATATCACGATTTTTTCTTACTTCATCTGTTCCTGTTATTTCTTCTAAGATTGATAAAATTTGTTCTTCCATTTTCCTTTTCTCCTTTGTTATATAAATTAATATGTCACTATTCGTTAGCTAAAAAAAAGTTTATCTAAAAATCCTGAAAAAATCAGGAAGCTGAAACATACCGCTTGAAATGTCAAAAATACGGCTACGCCATGCGTAAATTTGTTAGAAGGCAACTGATCTTTATGCTTCTTCTTAAATCGGATCCATGCATCTGTCAGACAGATCAGACAAGCATGATACAGACCGTATACGATGTAGTACCACGTCAATCCATGCCAGACACCCATTAGAAGAAACAAAGCGAAATACCCGATATTTGACATCACGATCTTGCTTTTAAAGATTTTTTTCTTCATCATGAAGAACATCAACCGCATATACACGTAATCGCGGAACCAAAAAGACAAGGTCATATGCCATCGATTCCAGAATTCTTTGATATTCCATGATAAAAATGGTTTATTGAAATTGATTGGCGTCTGATACCCCATCATGTAGCTTGTACCGACTGCGAACAAACTGTAACCTGCAAAATCAAAAAATAAATACATGCTATACACGTACATGTAACCCACTAACGCCCATGAAATCCCACCATGCTGTAATGCGATGCGCCCTACTGCAGGGAGCAGTACTTGACCAAAATAATAACCGATAATGAACTTATATAAAAAACCGACAAAAATATTTTGGACGCCTTTTCCCAAGAGATCAACATATTTATCACGAACAGGTGGATGGAGCTGATCCTTTTCAAATCTCCTATAACGATCGATGGGTCCAGAAGATATTGTCGGGAAAAACAGCAGAAACTGGATATAACGAAATGGATTATATACTTTGATCATGCCATCTCTTATTTCCATGATCATTTGCACAGACTTAAAGGTTAAATAAGAGATTCCTAAAAAACCAAGTAGCGATGCTTTTCCATGTTCAAAAAAAGGAGTCACTTTCGTTAAAAACAGTGGAATTATTGCTAAAATAACGGCGGCGTAAAACCATCCTGTTTGATTTTTCCTTTGCCGGTGAACAAAATAGCCCCATACAAGGATTGTCTGCCAAAAAACATACCCAATCAGCGCCGCTCCCTGTTCCCAATAAGTACCTCCAAAGCTGACAAATAAAAAGAAAAGTGTCACCACTGATTGATAAATTGGTAATCTTTTTTTCCATATCAGTAAAGATAGAACGATTGGTATAAGCGCAATGGCTAAAAGAAAAAAATAAAACGGCTCTGCGTAAGGGATCATATGAGGAAACATCATTCAGGATTCACCTCAGCTGTTAATTTTTTTCGATCAATTTTTCCATTTACTGTCTGAGGCAGCAAATCGACATAATGGAACTTCTGAGGAATCATATACTCCATCACAACTTGCAGTAATTGTTCTTTGATCGATTTGGTCAGTTGAAAATCCGGTTGTTTCGTTGTGTTTTCTAATACGATGAAAGCAACAAGCTGCTGCACTTTTGTTCCTTGATATTTTGGTACGACAACGGCTTGTTTGATCCGGGAGTCTTGCAACAGATAATGTTCGATATCCCCTAACTCGATCCGGTAACCATGTAATTTGACTTGCTGATCCATACGGCCTTCATAAAATAAAAGCCCGTCTTCATCCAACCTTCCTGCATCCCCTGTATGGTAACTTGCTAAGTCATTTTGACAAAAGAACGCAGCTGCTGTTTTTTCTGGATTGTTCAGGTAACCTTTTGATACGCTTGGCCCTGCAATAATGATCTCACCTGTTTCTCCTTTTGGAACAAGTTTGTCTTCTTGGACAATAGAAACTTTGGTGTCTTTTTTTACATAGCCGATCGGTAGTCGGTCATATTTATCTAGTACGTGCTGATTAATCTGGATACTTGAAATAGCCACAGTTGCTTCTGTTGGGCCGTAAGTATTATATATCCGTGCATTTGGGAATCGATCAAGTAGTGTTTCTGCAGTTTTTTTTGTCAATTCTTCTCCGCAAAATAAAAACATGTCCAATTCTGGTACATTTTCTCCATTGAAGGTAGGCTCCATCAAGCAAATATCCATAAAAGATGGAGTAGAAACCCAAATATTCAACTTCAAGTTAGGCAATGTCGCGAATAATTGACGAAAATCTTGAATAACTGCTTTATTTAACGGCTTCAGCATTCCACCAGAAACTAATGCAGGATAAATAGAAAATACCGATAAATCAAAAGAAAATGGCGCTTGGGCTAAGAAATGCATACCAGGCTTGATCCCAAAGTCTTCCATCGTCCATTGAACAAAGCTGACTAGATTATCATGACTGATTTGTACGCCTTTTGGTTCTCCAGTAGTACCAGAAGTAAAAATAATATAAAAATTTTCTGTACCTTTTACGCTGTTTCTGGGATAAAATTCTACTGGTATCTTCTCGATTTCTTGAAATTCTTCTTTTGTTACGACAGGAACAGAAGGAATGTCTTCTATCCAATTCCCAATACTGATGACCATAGATGGTTTAGCCACCCGAAAGATCGACAGGATACGTTCTTTGGGTGTGTGTTCTTCAATTGGCAAATAGGCATGACCAGATTTGACAATTCCTAGAAATGCGACAATCATCTCAAATTCTAAATTACCAAAAACGACGATTGGTCCATCCCCTTCTACCTTTTCTTCTAAATAATAAGCAAGTGCGTCTGATGCTTGTTTCAATTCTCCAAAAGTATGCATCTCATCCGCCTGATAAGCAATTCGATCAGGTTCGCTTATTCCCCAATCATCGACTGCTTCAATAATCGTTTTGATTTCCATACTCTTCCTCCTAAAATTCGTTATAGATAAATGTTCCTCCTTGAATATTTTTATAGTGATACAGGTAGATCAGGAACAGCAGTACCGCACTATAAAAAATTGTTCGAATGATGAATTTTCCCCAATAATTCAATTTTGGATTAGACCACCATTTGTTCATTGGATTCCCTCCTCATATAACCTCACACAAAGTGTAACGAATTTTGACAAAAAGAAACATGTGTCTAGCTTACAGAAACCGTTTTTTTACTAACAGTTTTGTCACATAGCTTTTATAAAAATAGCACATCAAAACACTGCTTTTTTCTTTATAATTTCTAGTAATTTTAAAAAATATAAAAAATAAAGAGGTTGTGACAAAAAGCGTGTCACAACCTCTTCTTCCAAATAAACGGTGTGTAAAAGCTTGCATCTGCGGTAATAAGTCCAGCTAAATCAAAAACATGGGAAACTATTTTTGCTTGGCTGTTTCTTATTACTTGATGCAGGACAGCTTTTTCACAATCTCTTCTTTAAACGGTGTTTAAAATTTAGTACTTTTTATTATCTTGTCTTATTCCGCCTGTCATTCCTCGATAATCCGACAATATAACTGACTCGTAATGACATAAAGCAAAAGATAGATAAGGATCAATAAGCCACTGACAAGATAAGCCAACCAATAATCGGCAGTTTTGATATACTGAGTGAAAACATTGATTGCAAATACTGCATGAGTGATTCCTAATATCATGGGTGGAAAAAAGGTAAGTGCGTTTTGCTCGAAAATCATCCTTCTAATTCTTCTTTGTGGTATCCCCAGTTTAGTCAATAGGTGATAATTTTCTTTTTCTTCCTCTGCTTCTGCTAATTGTCGAACGGTCAGAATACTGCCAGTAGCAATAATGACGATCATTCCGACAAACAGTGTGACAAAAATATTGATACCAATCCGCCGGTTGACTGCACGCAATTTTGAATAGCTGGAGGAGAAGTTCAACCGAGAACCTTCTTGACTAAATTGCGCTTCCTTCATTTTGTCATCTGGCAGTTTCTTTGTACTAATTTCTCCTTGCAGACGCCCATTTACGATATCATAAGAATAATAAATAGCATTGAGCCACTTTATCGACATTTCACTGCTCAGTCGTTCATCTATCTTTTCATTATTCTCACCTGACACATCCACATTGACTACTTGATAATCTACACCTTTTGCTTTTTCAAAAACGTTATCATCCACGACTAGTACAGGACTTAGATATACCATCGTTTCGTCACCTAATACACTTGGAAGCATTTGTTGAATCTTCAACTCTTGATTATCTGGCAATCCAATACTAGAACCATATAATGAAATATTCCGGAAAAGAGTTTGCATTTGATCAAGCAAAACAGTATAGTTAGGAGATTTCAAAGAAACGTTTGGCAAATCCGGATTAACTTTTCTGAAGGCTTGATATTCTGTTTCTGTGATCAGATTAGCAGTTTGAAACATAGGTTCTTCGAGATCTGGTCTGTAGATACTACCTATGACTTTATAATGCAAGGTGATTTTTTTAGTTATCTTCTGTCCTTCCTCTGCCAGAATAGGCTTGATTTTTTTTTCTGTCTCGACATCAAACTGATAGTCCATCGGGGAGGATACTTTCTCCTGATACGATAAAATAGTAGAAATACTAGCCGTACCGCCAATCGTCATTAAAGAAATTCCAAGAATGACTGTAATTAGAGAATTCGTCCGCCAGCTTTTGAGCAGGTGCACTTGTGTATTACCTATTATTAAAAAATTGATCCCATAGTAATAGAGCTTCCATTTACTCAATATGATCAAAAAGAGTCGAAATGTATAGCAGAAAAACAAATAAGTACCAATCACACAAATGAAAAAGATCAGAAAAGGCAAAAAGAGAATGAATGTCTCAAGGTAATGATGACTGATCATCCATGAAGTGATTTCTCTAAAATGACTAGCCCCAAAATATCCGCTCGTTAAAAGCAATAACCCAATGACAGCGAGTAATCGATGCCTTGTTCTGAAACGCATCGTTGAACTATCTGCTTGTTCTTTTTCTCCAAAACTTCGAATCATCGGGTAGCGCCAGATTTTCCATATCGAATACACAGATACTGCTAAAAGGATGATGAAAAAAGCAAATAAAGTATCTGCGACTGATGGAATGGAGATAAAAAACGGACTATTAAGATCCATATCCATCATTCGAACCAAAATCATGGAAAAGAGTTTGGAGAAAATAATGCCGAGCAATATCCCAAAAATACAGGCAAATAACCCAATTATCATGATTTCCAATACATATATACCTGAAATTTGTAGTTTGTTCATACCAAAAAGTTGATAGATACCTATTTCTTTTTGTCTTCTATTCAAAAAAAATCGGTTGGCACTGAATACGAAAAAAAGTAAAACGACAGTAATGATCAGTCCGCCAAAACTCAATCCGCCATCTATCGAAGTATCTGGACTTGCTCTTCTAACTAAAGATTGATCATAGGTCATTGCGCTGAATGAATAATAAATCATCACGGATAAAGTCAAACTGAAAAAATAAACAAGATACCCTCGGGACTGCCGAAAAAAGCTTTTGACGGCTAATTTATACAGCATTCATTTTTCCTCCTCCACCAATCGTCGCCTGCATGTCGATTACTTTTTCAAAGAATTCTCTTCTTGTCCCTCTTCTCACAACTTCTGAAAAAATCACGCCGTCTTTGATAAATAAAATTCTGTCACAGTAGCTCGCTGTATATGGGTCATGGGTGACTAACAAGATTGTCGCTTTTTCTTTTTGATTCATAGTCTGTAAATAATTCAACAATTCTGTGGCCGACTTCGAATCTAGAGATCCAGTTGGTTCATCTGCAAAGATTACTTGTGGCTGAACAACAAGGGCTCTAGCGGCTGCAATTCGTTGTCGCTGACCGACAGAAAGCTCATCTGGATATCGTTTTAGCAGTTCTTCTATATTCAACAATTGAGCTACGTGTCTTACTCTCTTTTCCATCTCTTCCTTAGTCATCCGTTCAACTGCTAGGGGCAATAGGATATTGTCTTTTGCATTTAAAGTATCGATCAAATTGAATTCTTGAAAAATGAATCCTAGTTTTTTTCGGCGAAAGTCACTGAGCTCACTATTTTTCATTTTTGTGATTTCTTTTCCTTGGATCAAGACACTACCCATCGTAGGCAAATTGATCGTGGATAAAATATTCATCAACGTCGTCTTGCCTGCACCGCTTGGACCCATGATCCCAACAAATTCGCCTTCTTCTACTGTGAATGAGATATTATCTAAAGCTTTGACGGGAGAAAGTTTGCTACCGTAGCTTTTACTGAGATGTTTCACTTCGATCATCTTTTCCAATTCTTCTTCTCCTCTTTCATTTCTGTTTATTTGCATAGTAGCATATCTACGAACAATTTGCTCTTATGTTTTTGTCACTTTTTCTTAGCCCAAATAAAAAAATTTTATTCAATTATTTTATTCAGCTAAATTAAATATGCAAAAAATAAATCCATCAACTACAAGTTTTCACTTTTTTTCACAATAAAATATACACTACATATAGTATAGAAATCCAATTATACAGCGGATTGAATACTATATATAGCCGATAATTAGTTGCTCCTTCCTAAATTTTGTTTTATGATAGACAAGAACAATTTAGCAGGAGTTGAAGATAATGAAAGTAAATTATGAAGAGAAAACAGTCGTTACTCAGCAACCAGAGGCACACCAGATGAAAGTTATCAAACGAGATGGCCGCCATGTTGATTTCGATGAACAAAAGATCAACGAAGCACTAATCAAAGCTGAAAAGAAAATTCACGGCTCATTATCCCCACTTACTTACGAAAAAATCCAAATGATTGCAGACTTGGTTGTCCAAGAAATCAAAAGCCGGTTTGCTGAAAATGTCAAGATCTATGAGATTCAAAACATCGTGGAACATATCTTATTAGAAAAAAACGAATATGAATTAGCAGAAGAGTATATCAATTACCGTACAAAACGGGATTTTGCTCGCAGTAAAGCGACAGATATCAACTTTTCGATTGAAAAACTAATCAACAAAGACCAGACTGTCGTGAATGAAAATGCAAATAAAGACAGTAATGTTTTCAATACACAGCGTGATCTAACAGCCGGCATCGTCGGAAAATCGATCGGACTGAAAATGTTGCCGCCACATATAGCAAATGCCCATCAAAAAGGTGATATCCATTACCATGATTTGGATTATCATCCTTACACACCGATGACAAATTGCTGCTTGATTGATTTCAAAGGTATGCTGAACAACGGTTTCAAAATTGGAAATGCGGAAGTGGAATCACCTAAATCTATCCAAACAGCGACAGCACAAATCTCACAGATCATTGCTAATGTTGCGTCAAGTCAATATGGTGGCTGTTCTGCCGACCGAACAGATGAATTGCTGGCTCCTTTTGCAGAATTGAACTATAAAAAACATCTAAAAGACGCGGAAGAATGGATCGATTCGCCAGAACGCCAAAAAGAATATGCAAAAGCAAAAACCAAAAAAGATATCTTCGATGCTATGCAAAGTTTGGAATATGAAATCAATACCTTATTTACTTCAAATGGGCAAACCCCTTTCACTTCATTAGGGTTTGGTTTGGGGGAAAATTGGTTTGAAAGAGAAATCCAAAAAGCGATTTTACAGATCCGAATCAATGGATTAGGGAGTGAAAAGCGAACAGCTATCTTCCCTAAACTGATCTTCACTTTAAAAAAAGGTGTAAACTTAAACCCTGAAGATCCTAATTACGACATCAAACAACTAGCATTGGAATGTGCAACGAAACGAATGTATCCTGATATTCTGAATTACGACAAAATCGTCGAATTAACTGGAAGTTTCAAAGTACCTATGGGCTGTCGTTCATTCTTGCAAGGATGGAAAGACGAAAATGGTCAAGAAGTAAATGTCGGACGAATGAATTTAGGTGTGGTTACATTGAATTTACCAAGAATCGCGATCGAATCAAAAGGAGATCAGAACAAATTCTGGCAGCTATTGTCTGACCGTTTAGAAATCATGAAAGATGCGCTTCTCTATCGTGTAGAACGTTGTAAAGAAGCCATTCCAGCAAATGCGCCAATCTTATACATGTATGGTGCTTTCGGAAAACGTCTTTCACGTACCGATTCTGTCAATGAATTATTCAAAAACCGCCGAGCTACTGTATCATTAGGCTACATTGGATTATATGAAGTTGCTTCAGCTTTCTTCGGTGGCGAATGGGAAACAAACCCAGAGGCAAAAGCTTTCACACTTGACATCGTCAAAGAATTAAAAGCCAATGCGGATGCATGGGGTGATGAATACGGTTATCATTTCAGCGTCTATTCAACACCAAGTGAAAGTCTGACTGATCGTTTCTGTCGTTTAGATACAGAAAAATTTGGTATCATCGAAAATATCACAGATAAAGAATATTATACAAACAGTTTCCACTATGATGTACGTAAAAACCCAACGCCATTTGAAAAATTGGAATTTGAGAAGGATTATCCAAAATATTGTTCAGGTGGATTCATCCACTACTGTGAATACCCTATGCTCCAACAAAACCCGAAAGCCTTAGAAGCTGTATGGGATTTTGCATATGATAAAATCGGGTATCTTGGTACGAATACGCCAATTGACCATTGCTATCAATGTGGTTTTGAAGGTGATTTCAAACCAACAGAACGAGGCTTCGAATGTCCAGAATGTGGAAATCATGACCCAAAAACATGTGATGTAGTCAAACGTACTTGTGGTTATTTAGGAAATCCACAAGCTCGTCCGATGGTACATGGACGCCACAAAGAAATTTCCTCACGTGTGAAACACATGAAATGAGGTTGTGAAAAAGCTGTCCTGCATCAAGT
>NZ_KV833963.1:0-12651 GCF_001837725.1 Enterococcus sp. HMSC072F02 | reverse complement strand
AAAGCTGTCCTGCATCAAGTAATAAGAACAGCTAAACAAAAATAGCTCCTCATATTTTTCGTTTAGTTGGGCTTATTACCGCAGATGCAAGCTTTTGAACACCGTTTATTCAGAATAAGAGGCAGTGACAAATCTTTTTTCACCACTCTCTTTCGATGCTTTGTACCTTTGAACGCTCTCTATCAAAATAAGAACAAGCTTTTTTTGAACAATGGATTTAGGTCGGTTTGTTCTTATTTATGTGGTCGAGTAGATTTTATCTTCAATAGCTATATCTTTGAACCTTAAATGAAAGAAGTTTTTTTATGAGAAATCCAAAACCAAAAGAATGGTTAGCAAAAGACTACAGTCAAAACTATATTGCTGACTACAAACCGTTTAATTTTGTCGATGGTGAAGGTGTCCGTAACAGTCTTTACGTTAGTGGCTGCTTATTCGCCTGCGAAGGTTGCTTCAACAAAGCGGCGCAAAATTTTCGATATGGCAAACCATTCACACCTGAATTAGAAGAACAAATCATCGCTGACTTGCGCAACGATTACGTACAAGGACTGACTTTATTGGGCGGCGAGCCTTTTTTGAATACAGATGTTTGTTTGCAAGTCGTACGACGTATCCGAAAAGAGTTCGGTACGACAAAAGATATCTGGTCATGGACAGGCTATACCTTTGATGAATTGTTACAAGATTCAGAAGATAAATTAGAACTCCTTTCGCAAATCGATATCCTTGTTGACGGACGCTTTGAATTGAGCAAACGTGACCTAAAACTACAATTTCGCGGAAGCAGCAACCAGCGAATCATTGATGTCCAAAAATCTTTAGAATCCAACCAAGTTATGATTTGGGAAAAATGTACGGATGCAACAGAAACCTATGAACAAATCAAAAAACAAGACTTGATATAAAAACAGCTTTGAGAGAGAAAACGGATTTCCATTTTCAACTCTCAAAGCTGTTTTTATATTTCTTGATTTCCCCATAACGGAAGGACGATATTTTCATAGGTCATCGGGTCAAGATTCGTCAAGGTGATTCCTAACAATCGGATCCCTTTTTCTACTCCCAAGATTTCCTCCCATATAAGACTTGCTTGATAAAAGAGCGCTTCTTTTTTATAGATGTATTCTGGCAATGTCACTCTTTTGGTCACAGTAGAATAATCCGTGTACCTGACCTTCAAAACCACTGTTTTCCCATGTTTTTGGACTCTTCTCAGTGCTTCTTCTACTTTTTCAGCTAGTTGGCGCAACTGAGCCAGCACGGCTTCCTCCGTTTGCAATGGCTGTCCATACGTATGCTCTTTTCCCACAGATTTTCGCTCTCTTGTAACATTTACTGGAGAATCATGGATTCCTCTCACTTTACGATAAAGAGAATAGCCCATTTTTCCAAAATTTCGAATCAACATCATTTCTGTGCATTCATATAGGTCTTTTCCTGTATAAATCCCTAACTCATGCATTCTAGGTACAGTTTTCTTTCCTACTCCATGAAATTTTTCAATTGGCAAAGCTTTTAAAAATGGCACAGCATCTTGAGGTGCAACTACTGTGATCCCTCTAGGTTTTTGATAGTCTGATGCTAATTTGGCCAAAAACTTATTGTAACTTACTCCCGCAGAACATGTTAGCTGGACTCTTTCCCAAATATCTGCCTGGATCATTCGGGCGATTTTGATGGCTGACTTGCAATTGATTTTATTTTCGGTCACATCAAGATACGCTTCATCGATACTAACTGGTTCCACAATGTCTGTATAATGATAGAATACTTCCCGTACTTGTTTGGAAATCTCGCTGTATTTATGATGGTCGCCAGGCTTAAAGATGGCTTGCGGGCAAAGTTCATACGCTTTTTGTGCACTCATTGCTGAATGAATTCCGAATTTTCTTGCTTCATAATTTGCCGTAGTCACTACTCCACGCCCACCAGTGTCACTGGGATGTCTAGCAATTACTAATGGGTGCCCACGAAACTCAGGATGATCTCGTTCTTCAACAGAAGCGAAAAAAGCATCCATATCGATATGAATGATTTTTCTTGATGTATCATTATGTAAAGGAAATTGCAGCTCCATCATCCTCACCTCTTAGCCATTATACAGGAACGTTCGTTCGCGTTCAAGAGGTTTGAGAAGTTAGTAGCTGTTTTCCACATTGCCGCTTCATTGTATACTACTTATACTATTTCAGTCTAATTCGTGATATTGACGGTAAACTTCTTGTTTTTTCAGTCCATTTTTAAGCGCTACTGCTTTGATAGCAGCATTTGGCTTTTCGCCTGATGCAATCTTTGCTTCTACTTGTTCTTTTAAGGATCCCTGCTCTTCATCCACTTCTGTCCCTGTCGTTTCAAACAAATTTCCTTCTACAAGCAGACAACATTCCCCCTTTACTGGATGTTCTTCGATATATGCAAGTAGTTCTTCTGTACTTCCTCTAAGGTATTCTTCATGGATCTTTGTCAATTCTCGACACAAAACGACTTGGCGATTACCAAAAATGTCTAAGAAATTCGTCAACGTAGCTGTGATCCGATAAGGTGACTCATAGAAAATCAGCGTAGCTGTTTGTTCTTTTAGCTTTTCCAATGTTTCTTTCTGTTCTTTTTTCTTGCGTGGAAGGAAGCCATAAAATAAAAATGGTTGAGGCACTAGCCCTGAAGCAATCAAAGCCGTCATCCCAGCTGTAGGTCCTGGGATAGAGATCACAGAAATCCCTTCTTTTATGCAGGCTAAAACTAGCTCATGTCCAGGATCGCTGATGGAAGGCATTCCTGCGTCACTGACTTGAGCAATCGTTTTTCCTTCTTTTAACAAAGCAATCAATTGAGGGACACGTTCTTTATAATTATGTTCATGTAAACTTTTTTGGGGCGTAGGAATCTCGAAGTGATTCAATAATTTTTGTGTATTACGCGTATCTTCGCTTGCGATAAGGTCTGCTTCTTGTAGCATACGAACACTTCTGTAGCTCATATCTTCTAGATTTCCGATTGGCGTCGGTACAAGATATAAATTCCCGTATACTGGATTTCCTTTGAAACTTTTTTGATTATACATCTGTCACAATCTCCTTAATAAAAAAACTGGAGCAGTCTTTCTCCGCTCCAGTCTCCTCTTGTTATTGATCATCGACCGCTTTCGCGATAGATCACTTCTAGACAAAACGCACAAGGCTCGTCATTGTCCCGTCTTGATCCATATAAATCGTAGCAGACATGGAAGCCTTCTTCATAAATTTTTTCAAGATTCATACGAGACTTGGAAAGTTCTTGCTTCACATTTTCAGCTGGAGCTTGTGCAACTTGGTTCAATTCCCGAAGATGTTCTCGCAAACGTTGATTTTCCATCTCCAAAGTCGTATTTTTTTCTACGATTTCATGCAAAGCATGCTTCATTTCAACAAGTTCTGTTAATGTATTTCTCAACTCTGATTCTAACTGATTCAATCCGTCGTATAATGATCTCTTATCCATTTATCTCACCTACTTGGATAAATTCTTTCAATTCATCCCATTCATATTCGACAGGATTTTCCCGTCCAGTCAGCCGAATACTAACGATACGGCTAAGCAGATTCAACCCTACGACTTTCCCTTTACCATCAGGTGTAACAATTACTTTTCCAAAGTCAGGGAGTTCTTTTTTTGCTGTCTCGTATTCTTCGCTCTCATATTGTAGACAGCACATCAAGCGTCCGCATAAACCGGAAATTTTTGTTGGGTTCAAAGATAAGCTTTGATCTTTTGCCATTTTGATCGATACGGGCACGAAATCGCCTAAAAAAGAAGAACAGCATAATGGACGCCCACATGGACCAATTCCGCCTATTATCTTCGCTTCATCGCGTACACCAATTTGTCGAAGCTCAATACGAGTACGAAATACAGCGGCTAGATCCTTCACCAATTCTCTAAAGTCGATTCGCCCGTCCGCCGTAAAAGAAAAAATCAGTTTGTTTCGATCAAATGTATATTCAGCTTTGATTATTTTCATTTCCAGCTCACGCAACTGCACTTTTTCTTTTGCGATTTGCAATGCATCACGCGCATCTTCTTTATTTTTTTTGTCTTTTTCTAGTTCAGCTTTTGATGCTTTATGCAAGATTGGACGAATAGCTTCAGGAAGGTCATTGGGATCAATCTCTTTTTTAGGAAGGACAACAGTAGCAATATGTAAGGATTGCTGAGATTCGACTAATACCTTGTCATTATAAATATATTCAGAGTCTCCTGGTGCAAAATAATAGATATGACCTGCATCTCTATATCGGACACCTACTACTTCTACCATTTCCATCCTCCTCGATTCTCGTCCTCTGCGGCAAGCTAAAAAATCGTCTGCAAAACGAACTGTTCCGCAACAGCTTGAAAACCGACATTGCTACGTAGTTTCTGCTCTGCGATCAATATTCGTTCAATTATCTGGTTTATCTGTTTCACTTTGCCATATTCGCCTTTCGCTACTGCTTGACGCTGTGCTTCCTGATAATAAAACATCAGGACAGATAATCCTGTAAACTGCTGTGTTTTTTCTTTAAATGATTTCACTAATTTTTTTTGGACATAGATAAAGGCTTGAGTGTCTTGCTTTTGCAAGTAAACGAACCATTGATAAATCAAGTCCTTAGCATCATTAAACCATTCATCTTGAGAGATTTCAACTGCTTTTCCTAAACTGTTTGTTAAGAAAGCCAAAAGTTTTGATTTTTCTAATGGAATCTGCTCTTCTTGCAATCGATGGATCAATGCTTCTTTTGAAAGTTCTTGAAAATGCAGCACTTGACAACGGGATTGAATAGTAGGGAGAATCCTTCCTACTGCATCTGTCTCTAATACCGCTAAAAAATCTCCCGGTGGTTCTTCCAAAAATTTCAACAGACTGTTTGCCGCACTGCTATTCATTTTTTCAGCTTCTTTAATCAAAAAAACCTTTTTTCTTGATTCATATCCGCTGCGACTGAATTCCGTCTGCAAACGTCTGATCTGGTCAACTTTGATTGTTTGTCCGTCCGGTTCGATAACCAGAACATCTGGATGTTCTTTCTTTTCGATCCGCTGACACTTGTTGCATTTTCCGCAAGGCTGATTGTCTTCCATTTGGGTACAGAACAGGTGCTGTGCGAGCCACACACCTACTTCATGTTTTCCTGTTCCTTTTTCTCCTTCAAAAAGATAAGCATGAGCGAGACGCCCATGCTCAAAACTCCGTTGAAGCTGCTGATACACGATCGGTTGCATTTGAGCCAAGTTTATTTCTTGATTCATAGCTCAGCTCCTCCTAAAATTGATGGAATCCTTCAACAGGTAAGACGAAGACTGTTGCACCGCCTACTTCTACTTCTACTGGATAAGGGACGCCCCCATCCATCGAGATATCCAATGTAACAGGTGTAGATACAAATTGTTTTCTTGATTCACACGTTTTTTTGATGATTTCCAATGCTTCTTCTACTCGATCATCTTCAATACCCACGATAAACGTGCTGTTTCCAGCCTTAAGGAAGCCGCCTGTCGATGATAATTTTGTGGCACGGATATTTGCATCAATCAATTCATTTGATAAACGGTTGCTGTCTTTGTCTTGGATAATCGCTAAAATAATTTTCATAAACGTTCACCTTCCTAGTTTTCAAAAAATTGCGGATATTGTTCAATAATTGTATGATAACTTGTTTGCAGCACTTCTTCAAAGCTTTTTCTTGCATCAACTTTGTGGATTCTTTCCGGATTCTCTTCTGCCAGCTTTAAGTAAGCATGTCGTACACGCTGGTGGAATTCCAAACCTTCCGAATCTAAACGGTCGATTTGGTTTTGTCTGTTTTTCTTGATTCTTCTTAATCCGGTGTCTGAATCTACGTCAAGATAAAGGGTAAAATCTGGCGTAGTACCTTCTGTAGCAAACTCATTCAACCGAGCAATCTCGGTAACGCCGATGCGTCGGCCTGCACCTTGATAAGCAAGAGAACTGTCGACAAATCTGTCGCATAAAACGATTTTCCCTTTTGCCAGAGCAGGCAAGACCTTTTCGACTAGATGCTGTCTTCTTGCCGCCGCATAAAGTAGTGCTTCCGTGCGTTCATCCATCCGATCATTTTTTGGATCCAGGATCACCGCTCGAATCTCTTCAGCAATCGGGATGCCTCCCGGTTCTCTTGTTTGAATGATTTCTGTTTTTGCTACTTCTTTCAAAAGAGGGAAAAGTTCATTCAAGATGCTGGTTTTTCCTGCACCATCAGGCCCCTCGATTGTAATAAATAGTCCGTTCACATTGTTGCCCCCATCTCTTATGCTGCTTCTATATTGTATCTGAAAAAACATTTAATTAGAAATTTATAACTCGCGTCTTCCTTCGACAGCTTTCAATAACGTGACTTCATCTGCGTACTCGATATCAGAGCCTACAGACAACCCATGTGCTAAACGTGTTACTTTGATACCGGCTGGTTTAATTAGACGTGAGAGATACATTGCTGTTGCTTCTCCTTCTGTTGTCGCATTTGTTGCGATGATCACTTCTTTTACATCTGCATCATGCAGCCGCTGCAGCAGCGAAGAAATATTGATATCTTCTGGACCTGTCCCTTCCATCGGTGATAACACACCATGGAGTACATGATAAAGTCCGTGATATTCCCGCATTTTTTCCATTGCCATTACATCTTTCGGCTCTTCGACCACTAGGATAATGCTGCGATCACGTGAAGGGTTTCTACATATTTCGCAAGGATCTTCTTCTGTGATGTTTCCGCAGATACTGCAAAAGTGTAAATCTCGTTTTACACTTAACAAAGATTTAGCAAATTCATTCACTACTTCATCTTTCATATCGATTGTATAAAACGCGAGTCTTGTCGCTGTTTTCTGGCCGATTCCTGGAAGTTTCATATAGCTGTCGATCAGTTTCGCAATTGGTTCTGGATATTGCATATTCATTACTCCTTCAGTTTAAAACTAAAATCCTGGTAACCCTTTTGCGTATTTCCCTAATTTTTTCTCAGTTTCCACATCAATTTGTGTGATTGCGTCATTGACTGCCATTACGACAAGATCTTGAAGCATCTCAATATCATCAGGATCAACGACTTCTTCATTGATTTGGATATCCTTCATGCGGCGATCACCTGTAAATACGGCTTTGACCAATTCATTAGTGGCTTTACCTGTAAATTCTGTTTTATTTAGCAGCTCTTGTGCTTCCGCCATTTCTTTTTGCATTTTTTGTACTTGTTTCATCATGCCTTGCATATTGCCCATTCCACGCATCATAATTATCTACTCCTTTTTTCTTAGTCATCTACTACTGTAACAGCCTCGGAACCAAAAAGTTCCTCTGCTTTTACTACAAGTGTTTCTTCTGGTACTTCCTGTTCTTGAGGGAGTAATTCGATTTCTCCTTCTGATTCTTCAGAAGCAAAAGAATTTTCTGTTCCCTCTTCTTGTGCTTGCGTCAAATAATTTTTTCGAAGTTCCGGCCAACTTTCTCTTGTGATATAAACCGGATCAGGCGCATAGTCTTTGATCATTCGGCTTAAATTATTGTGTACCGAAAGCTGCAGTTCTTCGTCGTTTGCTGCTCTTTGACAAACAATCTCATAATCAAATGCAATCACTAATCCTGTAGGGCCAGCTGCAACTGGTTCACTTGCTTTAAGCATTGCCCGCTGAGTGACAGAGAGGCTCATCAGCAAATCTTCCCATACTTCTTTTACTTGGTTCAGATGCTGTCTTGTCGCTTCCCGCAGAACTTTATATACCCGTTCCGTCGGTACCCGATACGTACTTGTTTGTTTTTTGTGATTCGTCTGCTGTACTGGCTGTACTTTTGTATTCGCAGTTCCTGTGTTACTGCGAAGTTCTTTGATTTCGTTTCTCAGTTCCTTGATCTCTTGTTGCAGCTGTTTTACTATCTGATCATCTGCTGATGCCATTTTTGCTGAAGGAACAGAAGCAGACGGTAGCTGTGCGAGTTTGACTGTAGCGACTTCCAAATAAATAGCGGCACTATTAGTAAATCGGATTTCATTTTGTGTATCGCTTAAAATCTTTATCATTGAAAATAGCTGTTCCGCTGAAACAGTTTGTGCCAATTCTGTAAATGTACTTCTGATCGTACTTGATTGTTCTTCAACTAGATTGGGCGCTTGCTGATACATCAGCAGATCACGGCAGTATTGTAACATATCCTCTAGAAAGCGACGTGATTCTTTGCCGGCTGCGAGAATTTGATTCAACGCTTCCAATGCTTCTGGTACTTCTTTTTTCACGCAAGCACTCAAGTAGCTGTCCATCATTTCGTCTGTCAAGCTGCCTGTTACTTGCATGGCATCATCTAAAGTAATCGTTCCTTCACTAAATGAGATTGCCTGATCGAGAATACTCAATGCATCCCGCATCCCGCCTTCTGCAGAACGGGCAATCACATTCAATGCAGCTGGTTCATAGCTGATAGTCGATTCTTTTAAGATAAATTCAAGATGTTCGACAATATCTGCCGTATTGATCCGTTTAAAATCAAATCGTTGGGTTCGTGAAATGATCGTAGCTGGTATTTTGTGAGGTTCGGTCGTTGCTAAGATGAATATGACACTTTCTTTTGGCTCTTCCAATGTTTTCAACAAGGCATTGAAAGCTCCTGTTGAAAGCATATGTACCTCATCAATAATGTACACTTTGTACGCTGCCTTTGTAGGCGCATAATTTGCCCGATCACGGATAAATCGGATTTCTTCGACTCCATTATTGCTGGCAGCATCGATTTCGATCACATCTTCTTGTGTACCAGCAGTGATTGATCGACACATTTCGCATTCGTTGCATGGTTCACCGTCTTTACTGTTCGGACAGTTGATTGCTTTTGCGAAAATCTTTGCTGCACTTGTCTTTCCGGTTCCTCTGGGTCCTGTAAACAAATAGGCATGTGAGGTTTTGTGGGAAACAATAGCATTTTTTAGTGTCTGTGTCACAGCTTTTTGTCCAACGATGTCTTCGAAACGCTGCGAACGCCAGACTCGATAAAGTGCTTGATATGCCATAAGGATCCCCCTTTTTTAAAAAATTCACTATCTCTTATTATACGTGATATTTGGGAAAAAAACTACTATCCTTCTCGGCTTTTTCAGGTATTTAATCAATACGCAAGTTTCCATTTCAATTCCGTCTCTAGTCCGAGAAGTTTCACTTCTTCCTATGGTATAATAAATAAACAATAATTGTTTGGCATTAGCTGAATCAGAGGAGGAATTTTTTATGGGTCTTATCAAAGCAGCAACAAGTATGGTCGGCGGCGGTCTGGCAGATCAATGGCTAGAAGTCATCGAACCAGACAATATGAGTGATACAACGGTTATGACGAAAGGTGTCAAAGTTCGCAAAGATGACAAACGTGGCTCCAATCGTAAAGGAACAGAAGATGTTTTGACAGACGGAACAGTCGTCCATGTCTATCCAAACATGATGATGCTTTTAGTCGATGGTGGAAAAATCATTGATTATACCGCTGAGGAAGGGTATTACACCATTAAAAACGACGCAGCTCCTTCCATGTTCAACGGAACACTGAAAGAAGCAATTGCTGAAACATTTGACCGATTTAAATTTGGTGGTGTTACACCGCAGAAACAACAAGTTTTTTATATCAACCTCCAAGAAATAAAGGGAATCAAATTCGGTACGAGTGCGCCATTGAACTACTTTGATAATTTCTATAACGCAGAATTATTCTTACGGGCACATGGTACTTATTCTATTCGTGTCGTTGACCCGATTTTATTTTATACAAACGCAATTCCTAAAAACAAAACACAAGTAGAAATCAATGATATCAACGAGCAATACTTAGCTGAATTCCTAACAGCATTGCAATCAGCAATCAATCAGATGTCTGCGGATGGACAACGGATTTCTTATGTACCATCTAAGAGTCTGGAGTTAAGCAAATACATGGATACTGCACTGGATGATTCTTGGCGCGAGTTGCGAGGGATGGAGATCGTCTCTGTCGCTGTGGCCAGCATTTCTTACACAGATGATTCTGTGAAACTAATCAATATGCGTAATGAAGGGGCAATGCTAGGTGAGCCTAGCGTGCGTGAAGGATACGTACAAGGTTCCATTGCCCGTGGAATGGAAGCAGCCGGAAAAAATGAAGCAGGAGCAATGACTGGCTTTATGGGCGTAGATATGGGAATGAATGCAAATGGCTCTTACCTTTCCCAAACGGCTCAAAACAACCAAGAACAAATCAAGCAACAAGCTGAAAAACAAAATCAACAAGCCGCACAAGGGAATGCAGATACTTGGACGTGTCCAGTCTGTGGGACAGAAAATTCCGGAAAATTCTGTTCCAACTGTGGCGCTGCCAAACCAGTAGAAAACGCTCAACCTAAGCTACAGATGCGTTGCAGCGAATGCAACGAGATTGTGAATCTTTCCAACGGCATCCCTAAATTCTGTCCAAACTGCGGCAAACCGTTTAAAGGAATCCCCGTTGATTAATTTATTGAGAAAGGTGTGCAGCTGATGGATGTTCTGACACATAAATGTCCTAATTGCGGCGGTCCGTTGACTTTTGATCCTAAAGACCAAAAATTTCATTGCGAATACTGCCTGAATATCTATACCGAAGAAGAAGTCAGCCAATATGAGCAGAAGCAAAAAGAAGCGCGTATGGCTGGCGAAGAGAACAAAGAAGAACCTTCGCCTACAGAAGATTTTACTTTTACAGCCCAAGAACAGCTTACCGACATGAGTGAAGCCGAGCGCAAAGCGTTTGACGAGGCAGGCGGTTTTTCAGATACAGCGGACGAAGCTGCAGGTAATACTGTAGCGATGGATCTTTTCCTTTGTCCCAACTGTGGTGCAGAGATTGTGACCGATGCGACCACTGCTGCGACTTATTGTTACTACTGCCATAATCCCGTCGTACTATCGGGACGTTTAAGCGGAGAATTCTTGCCAAACAAAGTACTTCCTTTTGCTGTCGAGAAAGAAGAAGCAATCAATAGATTTCTCGCTTGGACCAAGAAAAAATGGTTTGTTCCAAAAGCTTTTTTCAATAAAGACCAAATCGATAAGCTGACGGGTGTATATTTCCCTTATTGGGCTACAGATGCTGAAGTAGATGGCACAATGCAGGCAAACGGCACCGTTATCCGCATTTGGCGAATAGGTGACATCGAATACACAGAAACGAAGCAATTTGCTGTTTCAAGAGCAGGCAAGCTTTCTTTTAAAGAACTAGTAAAAAATGCCTTATCAAAAAATACGCAACAAAAGATGGTCGAAGGTGTGCAACCTTTCCCGTTAGATAAAGCAATTGATTTTAAAAGCCAGTATTTAGCCGGGTTCCAAGCAGAAAAAAGAGATATCGAATACGAGGCAATCAAATCGCAAATCCAATCTGAATTAAAAGACTATTCAGAGAAGCTGTTAAAAGATACTGCCAATGGGTATACAACATTGACAGGTGTCCGAACCTCTGCTTCAATCACAAATGAAGTAAATAATTACGTATTGTTGCCGGTATGGCTCGTTACTTATCGAAGCAATGACTCAAGTAAAAAAGTCTACTACTATGCAATGAATGGACAAACAGGAAAAGTCAGCGGTGTCCTGCCGATTAGCCAGAAAAAATTAGGACTGACTGCTCTTGGGATTTTCGTTGGACTAGCGATCCTCTTTCTGATCGGAGGTTACTTGATATGATGAAAAAATTCTTTTTGTTCTTTCTTTTGCTAGTAAGTGTTAGTTGGCCAGTGGCTACTCATGCGGATACAGCAACGGTAAATGACGAGGCTGGGTTGTTCACTACAGATCAAATCCAATCTTTGGAACAACAGGCAGAAAAGCTGAATGAAAAAATCAAGGGACGAGTCTTGATCGTCACAACTACTTCTAATTCAGAAGAACCAAGAGACTTTGCCGATAATTACTTAAGAAAGGCAGTCGGAAATGATCAAAATGGCTCAGTTTTGCTATTGGATATGGGGCAGCGTGAAATCTACATTTCGACTTCTGGTAATATGATCGATTATTTGACTGACAGTAGAATCGATTCGATCTTAGATGATGTTTATGATCAGATGACGAATGATGCCTACTACGATGCTGCAAAAGCGTACTTGTCTAAATCAGCCACATATGTGGAAGACGGAGTTCCAGGAGGACATTATCGTGTAGATGAAGAAACTGGCAAAATCACACGCTATAAAGTTTTGACGACAGTGGAAATCATCATTGCTGTTGTTTTGGCTCTTATCCTTAGTCTTGTCTTTTATTTTGTGACTGTTTCGCGTTATCAATTGAAATCAGGCATCTACAAATATCCGTTCCGAGAAAAATCCAGTATCAAATTAACTGAAAAAACCGATCGTCTGACAAATTCTTTTGTCACGACAAGAAGAATCCCCAAAAGCCCACCTCCTGGAAGCGGCGGTGGCGGAAGTACTACCCACTCTAGCGGTGGCGGGACTTTTGGCGGTGGCGGAAGAAGTTTCTAAAAATAGCTAAATGAAAGTTCGCAAAAAGAGGCTGTGACAAAAATCGTGTCACAGCCCTTTTGTTGCGAATAAACGGTGTTCAAAAGCTTACATCTGCGGTAATAAGTCCAGCCAAGTAAAAACATTAGGAGCTGTTTTTACTTGGCTG
>NZ_KV833962.1:0-522 GCF_001837725.1 Enterococcus sp. HMSC072F02 | reverse complement strand
TCAGTCAGCACTTTAGTCATGTTGGACATGGTTTGGGGCGTGTAGTGATGCCCATACATTTTCTCAATCAAGTCTGCGATTTCCGACATGGTAATACCTTTTCGGAAGAGGTGAATGACGGTCTCCTCTAAGGTATCATTCGTCCGTCTATAAGCAGGAACAGTCTGTTGCTTGAACTCGCCGTTGCGGTCGCGCGGAATCTGGAGATGAAGTTCCCCGTACTCGGTCTTGACCGTACGGTCATAGGAACCGTTACGAGAATTACCCGTGTTAAAACCAATGCGATCGTACTTTTCGTAATCGAGGAAAGCCGTTAACTCCGTTTTGAGAAGCGTATTGACAGCTTTTTCCAAATGGACACGGAATAATTCATTCAAATCGCCTTTGTTCGCTAGAGTCTTTAGAATTTCTGTAGTAAAATCGTTCATATGGAAGTCCTCTTTTCTGTGAATGTGTTGTGGTAACTCTATTCTACAGAAGGGACTTCCTTTTTTCTATTTACACAAAATATTTTACACTCTC
>NZ_KV833961.1:3715-67781 GCF_001837725.1 Enterococcus sp. HMSC072F02 | reverse complement strand
TCTAACTTAATTTTACAATTCGCGTTATTTAATGTTGCTGATTAATTATCCACAATCTGCTGTACCAAAAAAGTATTTACTTGAACAACTTTATATATCGCCCTCCTATCTCGAAAAGCTGACAAAACAACTCAATCATTCATTAAATAAATTCCATTTAAGGATCGTATCTGTACAAAACTGCTGTGTTCTTGAAGGAAACGAATTATCTATCCGCCTTTATCTTTATTTTTTTCTTTCAGATACATTCGAAGGAGACGATTGGCCGTTTTCCTCTCTTGAATTAAATACACTAAAAAAGAAAAGTAAGGATGAGCACAGAGAAAAAAATCCAAAACAAGAAAAAAACATCTATTTATTACTTGCTTTATTCATATGTCGTAACAGACAACAGGCACGTTTTTCGAAAATTTCTCCTGAAATTACTGAATTAATGGATTTGTTGCAGCGTACACATGATTATTCAGAATGCTTTACTTCTTTTTCAGCGATTTATCCCTGTGAAGAGGTAGAAACGGAAAGAGCCTACTTCAATTATTTTTTCTATTGTTTTTTTCCAAATCAAATTTCATTCCAACAAAAACAGGTGATTGGTTTCTTATTTTCCACAAGCAAAAACCTTATTTGCCAACAAGTCGATCAATTGATGACTTACTTAACTCAACAGTTTCCTATCAATCATTTGGAAGACAAAAAACCGATCTATTTTTATTTTCTCGTACTAGCAGTTATTCTTTTGGAACTGTTAGGTGAATCTAGCAGTAGCTTTTCTACACTCTGTTTTCCAGAAACTACCTCCAATCAAACGGCTTCTTTTATACAGGAAAAAAAATTAAGAGAAAAAATCGACACAATTTTTTCAAACTCTAGAAAAAAAGTTCAATTAAGTCAATACCTTATTCAATTGATCCAACACTTATTACACACAGAAATGAAAGAACAATTACTCATCCACTTGCAGATAACCAAACCATTCACAGGGAATTACCATCTGCAAGATCATTTACAGAAACTATTTCGCAATGAAGCAATCAAGATTATCGAATGTCCTAAACATGCTGATTTGATTATTACAGATCAACATGAGAAAATATCAGCTGAAACGGAAACTTTCTATCTAGATACAAACCACGATACAGTATTATTCGGTGAGTTGATAAAAGCGATTCAAGAACTGTATATGAAAAAAAGATATGAGAATAAAACAAAGAGCGTGGGACAAAAGTAAAGAACACTTTTGTCTCACGCTCTAAACACGTATAAACGGCGGAAGCAGAAGCAACTCCTTCGGAAATAAGCTGAAATTCACAAAAATTTGAAAAGTAATTTTCGTGAATTTCTTCTTATTTCTTGGAGTTAAACGCTTCTGTCCCAGCCTCTTTATGTTAATCTCTTCGGTTGCCGCCGAACAATAAAATCAAGCGCAACAGCTGAAGGAATGTCGAAAGCGCTGCTGCAACGTAAGTCAATGCCGCTGCAAACAATACGTGTCTTGCCATCGGTACTTCTTCTTCCGTCAGCAGTCCGCCCTCACTCAAAATTTGGATTGCTCGACGAGATGCATTGAATTCAACTGGTAATGTCACCAATTGAAAGAGTAACGCTAAAGAAAAAGCAAAAATCCCGATATTGATCAACGTAGAGTTCCAACTAAGCAATACACCTACCATAATCAATGGGAACGAAATCATCGAACCAAAGTTAGCTGCGGGAACAAGTGCCGCACGGATCTTCAATGGGACATACCCCGAAGCATCTTGAACCGCATGTCCGCATTCATGAGCTGCTACACCTATCGCAGCAACTGAAGTAGATTGTGCAGTCGCTTGAGACAGGCTCAGCATCTTATTACCTGAATTGTAGTTATCTGTGAGATCTCCGGCAATTTGTTGAACGCCAACATCATTTATTTGTTGGCTTTGCAATATATATTGTGCTGCTTGTGTACCAGTCACGTTGTTTTTGCTTCTCACTTGATCATATTTGCGGAAAGTACTATTGACATAAGCTGACGCAATTCCGGAAATGACTAATCCAAGAATGACCAAAAGAAATGTCGGATCTAAAAAACCATACATTCCATAACCATACATTGTCGTTTCACTCCTTTTTGTTTCCTTTATTTTATCATTAGTAGCAAGAAAAGAATGTGAAAAGACCTTGAATATTCTTTAATTCTTTTTCACAAATTCCGATTTCAGTTTCATCGGTCCAAATCCTTCTACCTTGCAATCGATATTATGGTCGCCTTCTACTAAGCGGATGTTCTTGACTTTCGTTCCTTGTTTAATGGCACCTGATGCACCTTTTACTTTCAAATCTTTGATCACTGTCACGCTATCACCTTCTGACAGACGGTTTCCATCTGCATCTAATACCACTAATCCGTCTTCTATGACAGTTTTTTGCTCTTCTTTGCTCCATTCGTTCCCACATTCTGGGCAAATCAACAAACCTCGATCTTCATATGTGTACTCTGAGCCGCATTCTGGGCAATTTGGTAATGTCATCTTCTTTCTCCTTTAAAATCTTTAGTGAGCACTATTGTAACGGAAAAAGAAGATGTTGAAAAGATACATTTGTGATTTTTACCACAAAAGGAACGTTTTCGAATGAAGTTGTTACTTCGTTTCTCTACTCTTATACGATTGGCAAATGTCTTGAATCTCTTTATAGATTTCCTCTACTTCTGCTAAATCTTTTGCATTCGCACCACTTGCTAATGGGTGGCCTCCCCCATGATGGCGTTTCGCTAACTCATTGATGACTGGTCCCTTAGAACGTAAGCGTACGCGGTAATGTCCTGAAGGTTGCTGAACAAAAATACCCCAAGCTAGTACTTCGTCGATCACTCCAGGAAGAGAAACGATTGAAGCCGTCTCTGAATCATCGATGCCATATTTATCAAGAATTTCTTGCGGAAGGATTATTCTTCCTGCACCATTTTCATCCACCTGGATATTTTGATAAAGATAACCGGAAAGTTTAGCGACTTTCATCGGCATTTGCTCAATCTCTCTATTCAAAGCACTTGCATCAAATGGATAATTTCTCAATATCGATGCAATCTCTAATGTACGGGACGTCGTGGAGGGATACAAAAAGCGCCCTGTATCTCCGACGATTCCCGCATAAAGCAACCGTGCAGCTTCCACGTTCATCTTAAATAATTCAGGAAACATCAAAGCAAATTCTGCAATCATCTCACTACAACTGCTTGCTTTTGTATTTACCCACACAAGATCTCCATAAGGGTCATCATTGGGATGATGATCAATTTTGATCAGCTTTTCTGCTAACTGATATCTTTGATCACTGATTCTAGGTGAATTAGCTGTATCGGTCACGATGACTAGCGCTCCTTGATAAAAGGCATCTTCAACTTCTTGCATTTCTGCTAAAAAGCGAAGACCTTCAATCGTTTCACCTACTTGTCGTATTTCTTTTTCTGGGAAACTTTCCCGTAATAGTTCGGCTAATCCTACTTGTGATCCTAACGCATCAGGATCAGGGCGCAAATGCCTGTGGATAATGATTTTATCGTATTTTTTTATTGTATCTACTATTTCTTGCTGTACTGTCATTTCACTCCTGCTTTCTAAGAACGTTCCATTACTTGACAAACAACGATTGCTTTGGAAACGATGGTATTTTCAATAAATACTTCGATATCCAATTTAGCGGAACGTCTGCCGATTTCCAATACACGTGGACGAATGTCCAACTCGCTTTCCAATTGGATCAGCCGCAAATAATGTAGGTTCACTTGTTCAATCAAGATGTTTCGTTTTTGGTTCATCACCATTGTTTTTTGTGCGACATCAGAAATGATTTCGCTAAGCACGCCAAAAGAAATGGTTCCAACACCATTGACCATTTGTGGTGTCACTACAAATTTGAACTTAGGATTTTCCAAACGATTCCCTTCACGATCGGTATCAATCGTATGGATATTTCCAGATATCTGATCTGAAATCGTATCTGCAATCTGCGGTTGTCGCTGGACAAGCTGCATCGCTTTCATTACATCTTGCCGGGTAATCAAGCCTTCCAATGTCAAGTCATCGGAGACGACCGGCATGACCTCCAGCCCATCCCAGATCATTTGATGACTAACAGAAGCAATACTCATTGTTTTCTTTACACTAATTGGTTCTTTCGTCATCACTCGATCAATGATCTGATTTGGTGATTTCCCTAAAACGTCTTTTGCCGTAACGATCCCCATCAAACGGTGATGGCGATTAACGACTGGAAAACGTGAATGTTGCGTTTCTTCTGACAAACGTTGATAATCAGAAATCGTATCCATCTGATGCAAATAATGTGTCTTTTCCGCCGGCATGTAGATATCGCTAACAAGCATGATATCTTTTTTGATCAATTGGTCACTTAACGCTCGGTTGATCATGGTAGCGACTGTAAATGTATCATAAGAAGTGCGCAAGATTGGCATTTCAAGTTCATCGGCTAGCTTTGCAATCTCAGTAGTCGTATTGAATCCTCCTGTGATCAATACTGCAGCGCCATCTTCCAATGCTAATTTTTGGACTTCCGCCCGATTGCCGACGATCATCAGTGATCCTGGTGTAATATAGCGTTCCATGGCATGTTTAGTCATCGCACCAATGACAAATTTATTCAAGACCTTGTCTAATCCTGCCGAGCCACCTAAAACGTCCCCCTCAATAATCCTGACGACTTCGCCAAATGTCAAACGTTCAATATGTTTTTTTAATTTACGTTCGATACGGATCGTACCTACTCGTTGAATCGTTGAAACTAGTCCGACATTTTCCGCATCTTTGATTGCACGGTACGCTGTTCCTTCACTGACATTCAATTCTTTTGCGATGCTTCTTACAGAAATTCGATTGCCCACAGGTAAACTTTCAATATATTCTAAAATTAAATCATGTTTTGTCGCCATTTTCTGCCTACACTTCCAGCGTTTCCGAGACGCTCATTATTTTTCCTTCGCTATCTTCCAGTAATGCTACAAAAGATTCAGGATCTTGTTCAATGACAGGGAACGTATTGAAATGGATTGGAACGACTTTCTTGGCACGAATTGTTTGTGCAGCCCGAGCCGCATCCTCTGGTCCCATCGTATAGTTATCACCAATCGGCAAGAAAGCAACATCAATATCGAACTCTTCTGCAAGCAATCCTAAATCACTGAAATAAGCTGTATCTCCTGCATGATAAATCGTTTTGCCTTCTGCTTGGATAATGATCCCGCTAGGCTCACCCATATACTGAACGATACCGTCTACTTCATAGCTTGAACTATGCTGTGCATGTACGAATTTTACTGTGCCGAATGGAAATGCATGTTTTCCGCCGATATTCATACCGAAAGAATCTACTCCTCTGCTATTTGCATAATCAGCAATCTCAACAATACTAATAATCGTGGCTTGATTTTCTTTTGCAATAGGAATCATATCTCCTATATGGTCACTATGTCCATGAGTAATCAGCAACCAATCTGTCTTTACTTCTTCTGCAGTTAAATCTGACAACGGGTTTCCTGTAATAAACGGGTCAATCATCACACGTTGGCCATTTTCCATTTCAATCGTTAAACAAGAATGTCCATGATACGTAATTTTCATATTCTACACCTCACGTTTTCTCTGTATCTTTTTTATTAAAACCGATTTCATTACTTGCACATCAATGAAAAAATATAGTTAATAAATATATTTTCATTGGATTGATAGTACAGTATGCACAAAGCAATTGTAACAGATAATACAGGATGCACCAAGTACCAAGCAGATATAATCTCAAGTTTGAGCTCTCTGCTTGGCTCCCCTTCTCGTCACTTAACTAATTAAATCAGCGTAAATAGGATGGACGATTTTTTCTAAATCAGTTACTTTTATTTGGAGGCTTCTCCCGATTTCACCGCTCGACACAATCACTTCTTCTTTTTCTTTTAAAGAACTGTCTGCTAAAAAACAATAATCAGGATGTGCGAGTTTTATTCCAATAGGGGTATTCGCTCCGTGAGGATATCCGGTATGTGTTAAGACAAAATCCATCCCAGGAAAACCGACTTTACGATCGTTCGTCACTTGTCTCGTTTTTTTATAATCTAAATGATCATTCAAAGGAATCAATGCGATGATCACCCCAGTTTTGTTCCCTTTTACTACGAGAGTTTTACATATCAAAGCTGGATCAATCCCTCTTTTTTGTAGTTCTTCTGTGAAAGATCCCTCTACTATATGACTAAAATCAAGTGGTTGATAGCTGATTTTTTGTTCTTCTAAATAACGTTCGACTTTTGTTTGACTCATCATTGATCCACTCCCTTTATTCTATCGTTTATTATAAAGCGAAGGATACTGTATTCAAAAATCATTTGTTTCCCTCAAAAAAAGAGCAAGACGAGCACTCTATAGGGAGAGCCATCTTACTCTTTGTTTATTTCTTATTTCGACGTTGAGTAGCTTCCATAATGACTGGCAAGATCACAGGACGTCGTTTTGTTTGTTCAAATAAGTAACGACCTAATTGATCACGAATGTCTTGCTTTAATTTGCTCCACTCAAAATCATTGCTTTCTAAATGTTTCTCAACGATTGTTTCAATCATATTGCTACTTTCTTTCATCAGATCACGGCTAGCTTTTACGTAAACGAATCCTCGTGAAGTGATTTGAGGTTTTGAGATGATTTTCTTCTCTCTTCGGCTGATAGTGACAACCGCTACGAAAATCCCATCTTCTGATAAGATTTTCCGATCACGTAAAACAATGTTTCCGATATCGCCTATGCCTAAACCATCAATCATTACATTTTCTGCACTTGTAGTTCCTGCAACACTCATACGCTTATTCTTATATTCCAGCACATCTCCGCGTCCAGTAATATAGATATTTTTGTAAGGCATCCCTACTGCATGAGCCAAATCTGCGTGAGCAGCTAATTCCCGATATTCCCCTTGAACTGGCACAAAATATGTCGGCTTCATCAAATTGATCATCAATTGCAAATCATTAGGATTGGCATGACCAGAAACACGCATATTCTCAGAGATCAATTTCACTGTTCCACCAGCTCGATAAATGATATCTTCCGTTTTCGCCACGATTGTTTCCATCGCGATGCTTGGCGTAGTAGTGATATAAACCAAATCGCCTTCTTCGATCTTGACATTACGGTGTGTGCCGTTTGCCATTTTTTGCAGAGACTTGATGGGTTCACCCATTCGGCCAGTTTCTAAAATGATCAGTTCTTCTGGATCATAGTTTTTCATGTCTTTCAATGTAACAAGTAAATCTTCACTTGGTAATTGAAGTTTTTCTAAACGCATCGCTGTTCGAATAATTCGTTCAAAATCTTGACCAGTCAAGACAACTTTTCGTTGTGCTTTTTCTGCTGCGTCCAATACTTGTTGCACTCGTTGCAAATTACTTGCTACACAGGCGACGATGATGCGTCCTTCCCAATATTTGATTGTATCAAATACTTCATCTGCTATCTGAGCTTCAGAAGCTACTGGTTGAGGATTCTCTGCATTTGCCGATTCACTCAGTAAAGCTAAGACTCCTTCTTTGCCGATTTCTGCCAATCGTGCATAATCTGTTTGATACATCGGGATAGCCGTTTGATCAAATTTAAAATCTCCCGTATAAACGATACTACCTTCTTTTGTTTTCAGATTGATCCCCACTGAATCTGGTATCGTGTGAGTGGTACGGAAAAAGCTCACTACTGTTTCACCAAAGTCGATTTCTGTATGCTCATCTACCACATGGAAATCCTTAAATCCTTTGGCTGCTTCGTTACGACTGACATTCAATTTTGCTAACTCGATCGTCAACTCCGTTCCAAATACTGGTACAGAAATTTTCGACAACAAGTAGGGAAGCGCCCCGATCGCATCTGCGTGCCCATGTGTTAAAAAGACACCAGCTACACGATCAATGTTTTCTTCTAAATACGTAAAATCTGGGATGACGACGTCGATCCCCAACAACTCATTTTCAGGATATTTTAGCCCACAATCTAATATGAAAATATCCTCGCCCACTTCTGCGACATACATGTTTTTTCCATTTTCGCGAACGCCGCCTAATGGGATAATTTTAATGGTACTCACAAATTTCACCTCTTCTTATGACATCCAAGTTTAAAGATGTCGATTTTCTTCTTTATCTAAATTTACGAGCCATTCCAATGAAGCACATGCAAAATCACTAGTTCTCAACTTATGGAGAATCAGCAGGAAAATTACCAGCACATCCGCGTTCTGACAGTTGGTTGGGCATTTTATTTTGGATATACTTCATTAACAAAATGGATCTTTTGCGAAACGCTATAGCCAGAATACTTATATGAGTATTCGGCTGTTCCCCATTATTATACAACAAATGAACTAAATCGCTAGTATCAGCAATTGTTAGAATCACTAAACAAATGAAAATTCCTCTGTAACATCTAGGATTTCTTTTGCTGTTTCTCTTTCATCTCTTCTTCGTCGGTTTGAAACATACTTTTTTCATTTTACCACATTTTTTGCAATAACTATAGTGACTTTTTATATATGCAGAACCTCGTGTTGATGATGTGCAAACAGCATAAGATTTAAGCTAGCTTTAAGATTGGTTGTCTATTATCAAATGCATCTACTAGGAGGGATGCAAGATATGAATTTTATGAAACGTGCATGGAAAAGTACAAAAGTAAAATGGGGACGTTCATTGTTATTGTTTGCCGTGTTCACAGCCATTCTTATTTTTGTGCTAGCTGGCCTCACGATTCGAAGCGCTGCAGAAGAAGCAGCGAATCAAGCACAAAAAGAAGTTGGAGCAACAGTGACTTTAAGTGCCAATCGAGAAGCTTCATTTAAAAAACAGGAACAAACTTCTTCAAGCAATTCTACCGCTGAAGAACGTCCAGATCCGGGCAGTTTTTCTCTTACCCCAGTATCCTTAACGGACGCGGAAAAAATAGCTAAATTAGATAATGTAAAAAGCTATTCCTTTGAAAGTTCCGCCTCAGCTATGGCAAAAGATGGAATAACTGCCATCACTAGTTCTGATTCAAGTGAAGACAGTTCAGAAACTACCGATGCAGGCGGTGGTCCTGCCGGAGGAATGGGCGGAAATCCGCAAATGACTCAAGCAGATTTCCAAATCAGCGGTGTGTCAGCAACTGCACAAAATAGTACTTTTTCTGATGGAACAGCAAAAATCACGGATGGTGAAGGAATAGATGACAGCGACAAAGGCACAAACAACGTAGTCATTGATTCTACGCTAGCAGAAGCAAATGACCTGACAGTCGGAGATACTTTCACAATCACGAGTACTGAAGATGAAGATACCACTTATGAAATGACGGTCAAAGGAATTTATGAATCTAGCGAAACAAGTAGCAGTATGGGTATGAAATTCAACTTCATGAATCCGTCGAATACACTTTACACCTCTTATACTTTTGCAAATGAATTAAATGGGACATCTGACGATAACACGATAGATTCTGCTATTTACACTCTATCTGATCCAGATGAAATGGATGAGTTTCTCGAAAAAGCAGAGAAGCTGATCGACACAGATACATTTAGCTTACAATCAAATGATTCAATGTATCAGTCAATGTTGGAACCTTTAAACAATGTGGCAAGTTTTTCTAAAAATGTTGTTTTACTAGTGGCTGTAGCCGGCATTATCATACTTACTCTTATTATTATGATTACCATCCGGGAGCGTCGGCATGAGTTAGGCGTCTTGTTATCTTTAGGAGAATCCAGAAGTAAAATCATTCTCCAATTGTTTACCGAAGTTGCTATTTGTATGATTCTTGCATTAGGAGTTGCTTCGATTAGCGGGAACGTCGTCGCGAATGCCGTGGGGCAGCAGCTACTTGACCAACAGACAGAAACCACGACACAAGACCAACAAGCTCCTGGCGGTGGACAAATGCCAGGTAACGAACAAGGCGGTCAGCGTGGTGGTCAGCAAGGAAACACGAATAATCCATTTGCTGTTTCTGATCAAGTCAGCGAATTGGAAATCAATGTCAAACCTACACAATTAGGACTACTAGCCGGAGTAGCATTTGGAATCAGCCTGCTTTCTGTCTTTTTAGCTTCTATAGGGATATTAAGGTTAAACCCAAGAAAAATCCTATTAAATTAAAGGAGGAATTTGATGTTACGGACAGAACAATTGGGATTTTGGTATCAAGATCCGCAAGATGCGCTTTATAAAGATGTAGAACTGAATTTCGAAGCTGGAAAAATGTACGCTATTTTAGGAGCAAGTGGTTCTGGAAAAACGACTTTTCTTTCGCTTATTTCCGGATTAGATACACCAAAAGAAGGAAAGGTATACTATCAGGATCGTTCACTGAACAAAATCGGGTTAAGAAGTTATCGTCAAAATGATGTCTCGATTATTTTCCAAGCTTATAACTTGCTTCCTTATTTATCAGCTCTAGACAATGTCATAACAGCAATGGAGATTACTAAAACCAAACAAGAAAATTATCGTCAAGTTGCTTTAGATCGACTAGCTCGTGTAGGAATTGATGAAGTATTAGCAAAAAAACAGGTGACCAAACTTTCAGGAGGTCAGCAACAGCGAGTCGCTATCGTTCGTGCTATCTGTTGCGAACATCAACTGATTGTAGCTGATGAACCTACTGGGAATCTGGATGAGACCGCATCACAAGATATCGTTAAACTTTTCCAAGAAATCGCCCATGAACAAAATCGCTGTATTATCATCGTGACCCATGAGGTCGAAGTAGCAAAAAGCTGCGATGAAGTCTTTGAACTAAAAAATAAAGAATTTCAAAAAATAGAAGTTTAAAAAATAGAAGTTTAAAAAACAGGATAACTTTCAAACAAAAAATCCGAACCATATCTATGAAGCAGATACGGTTCGGATTTCTATTTGCTTGATTCATTTAGTAATGAACGTTGTTTATTTGTTTTCATCTTTTCGAGAGAATTTGTCTTTGATTTCATCGCCCAAATCACGAGCTTTTTCTTTGATATCAGAACCTAGTGATTGTGCTTTTCCTTCTGTTTCTTTGCTCTTGTCGTCTGTTGCTTTGCCGTATGCTTCTTTTCCTTTACCGACTACTTTGTCTTTCATGTCTTTAGAACGTCCTTTTAAATCTGCCATTGTGTTTCCTCCTCTTAATTTGTTTATTGATCTACTTTCAGGGTAACATCAACAACAGATACAGACAAACAGAACGCTCGTTTTCTAAAAAAGGATGCGTCAGATAGTGAATCAAAAACTTTTTTCGAAAGTTCCCCATACTTTGACTTCTTTTTCTTGGATCATTATTTCTCCTTTAGCAATAACTGTATCGATATCAAGCGTTTCTTTGTCCAAGATACACAAGTCTGCATCTGCGCCAATTTCAATTTTTCCTTTTTTATCCAATTTCAATATACGTGCTGGGTTACTGGTTATAGCTCGCAAGGCGATTTCCAGAGGAATATTTTCCTTTTGCACAGCTTCTTTGATCCCTACTAGCAATGCCTTAGCACTTCCTACTCCTAGCCCTAGGAAATGATTGTTTTCATCAAAATAAGGCAAGCTTCCTTGTCCATCTGAGGTCATCGTGAAATTATCTAAAGAAACATCTTCCTCAATCAATCGTTTCAGTGCTTTACTGAAGCGCACTTCCCCATCTGTCTTCTCCCAAAAATCAGGATCTTCGCTAGCGGTGAAGTCAATCGTGCCGCCACGTTTAGCAAATGCCACGCAAGCTTCAAATAATTCTGGTGTACGATTCGCATGAGTAGGCAAAAACTGTGTGATCGGAATTTCTGTTTCTTCTACAATTCGTGTCAATAACTCTAGCTTTCTTTTTCCTCCGCCTAAGTGGACATTGATGATCCCAGCTTTTCCCGACAACATGCCTCCTACACGAGCGTCTGCTGCTGCACGGGCGAACTCTTCAAAACTTGGCTGAGAAGAACGGTGATCGGATACTGCGATTTCTCCGATTCCGATGATTTTATCGATTGTTAAAAAGTCTTTGATGATCGAATCTGTTACTGTTTTTACCGGCAATCGGTACGAACCCTCGTACACATAAGTAGAGATTCCTTCTGCTTCAAGTCCTTTCGCTTTGCTGATCAAAGCAGTCATATCACGACCTTCTCCGTCTGTTCCCAAGCAACCGACAACTGTCGTTACACCAGCTGTAGTCAATTGACTTAATGTAACTTCTGGTGTTCGGTTTTGATAACCGCCTTCTCCTCCTCCGCCTAAAATATGGAAATGACAGTCAATGAAACCTGGAGTCAGTACTTTCCCCTCACCTGAAAGTTCTTCTACTTCTACTCCTTCATAGCCGCCTTCTAGCTGTTCTTCTACAGCCAAAATCTTCCCACCGGCAATCAATACGTCCATTTTTCCTAAGTAATCTGGTGCAAACACTTCAATTTGTCGGATGATCTTCATACATTTTTCCTCTTTCTTTAAGTATAGCTGATGATAGGATCTTAAAAAATAATCCAAACGATAGAATCTTTACTCCTTTGATTTTACCGTAAAATAACGGTTCTTGGAGTCATTTGTCTACTGTTTGGATTACTTTTTTATTTACTTATGTCTCCAGTACTACTGCAGACCGATCGCAATAGCAATCATGATGAAAATAGTTCCCAAAACAAACAGGAATCCTTGCATCTTGATTTGGAACCTTGCCCATTTTGCCCATTCGATTCGTGCAACACCTAACACACCAATCAAGCTAGCTGATACGGGCGTAAAAGCATCCATGAAACCAGAACCAAGCTGATAAGCAAGAACTGCTACTTGTCTAGATACACCGACTAAATCTGCCAATGGAGCCATAATCGGCATGGTCAAAGCTGCTTGTCCTGAATTTGATGTAACAACTAAGTTGAACAAACTTTGGAAGATGTACATCGCCCAAGCGCCAATGACAGCTGGCACACCGGTCAATGCCGTCCCGATTCCATGCAAAATCGTATTCAAAGCTGAAGGAACAGACGCATCGGATCCACCTAAGACGAGAAGGATTCCTTTGGCCATCCCTACTACGATTGCTGTACCAGCTAAATCAGCTGCACCAGATTGGAAAGAAGAAGCGATGTCATTGACTTTCATTCCATCTAGTTTGAAAAGAACAGCAATGATTCCGGCAACTAATCCCATCACAAAGAATTGAGAAGCGATTTCGGGGATGTAATAGCCTTTTTGAGTCACGCCCCAAACGATCCAAACAAGAACAGCTAACATCTCTACTAAAATCAGTTTATGGCCAAGCATGAATTTTTTATTTTCATCAGATGTCTTTTTGATATGAGAACGAAAATAATCATCTGATTTGTAAGTCAACGAACTTTCCGGTTTTTTACGGATTTTTTCTGCATATATCATCATATATCCAGCTGCTAAGGCAGTAACAACTACCCACATAATCAATCGGAATGTCGCACCAGACAACACTGGGATTCCAGCAATCCCTTGAGCCACAGCTACGCTAAACGGACTCATCCAAGAGGTCGCATTTCCGACTTGAGATGCGACATAAGTCACGGTTACTGCTACGATCGAGTCATATCCTAAGGCAATGACGAATGGAACCATCACCATTGAGAATGGAATTACCTCTTCTGCCATCCCAAATGTGGCGCCCCCGAATGAAAAAGCAAAGAATAATAGCGGTAAAGCTAAACGCTCCAGTCCCTTCGTTTTACTGATAAACGCATAGATTCCTGCATCAATCGCTCCGGTACGCATAATAATACCAAAAGCACCTCCGACAACAAGGATCAATGCAGCAATTCCTACAGCAGATCCATATTTATCTCCAGATACTAGACCTTCAAAAACAAAATTTAAGAAGCCAAAGCCACCAAAATCGTCTGTTCCCCATATTTTGGCTGTTTTATGCAATTTTTTAGAAGTATCATAGATATTTTCGCCATACTCATCATAAAGAACATCATCTGTTAAGGAAATTTCATCTAGTTTTTCTTGCGTAAGATTTTTTTCTCCGTCAGCAATGACTTTTTCCAATCCTTTTTCAGGAACATCCAATTTTTCACGTTCTGCTGGATGGTCTTGCAGTTCTTCTAATTGATCAAATACATACGATTTATCCAGCTCGTAAGCATAACGGAAGGAATCTTGGCGTAAAACAGTACGAGTACTTGTTTCGCCATTCGCATCTTTATATTCAATGTCTTGCGTGCTGAACTTTCCTGCTGGTACGACAAAAGTCAGTATCCATGCAAAGATGACTACACCAAAAATAATGACATACGTATGCGGTGTCGATAATTTAGTGAAGTCACGTTTCGGTTTTCCTGAAGAATTTGTTTTCTTCAAATTTATTTCTTCCTTTCTTTTCTCAGTAATTTTGATGAATAAAAAATGGATAATCAAATGAATTATACAGTAAAAATGTCAATTTCACATGAATAATTTATTAGAAAATCACTTTTTTCTATTTTGCTTTTTTTCTCATATGTATGACTATTTTTTTCTTTTTCCATTTATATTAAGTATTTTATTTCTCTGTTTTTCCTTAAAATTCTTTTTTTATTTTTAGATTAGCGGAAATCCCGTCCTGATTTTTTCATTTTATTATAATCGTGAATAAATTGTATTTCATTGCAAAAAAACAAAAAATAATAATAAATATCCATCTCATATCTTTCATTTTTTGTATATTTTCTTTCTATTAGAAAAAAGAATATTCTTCGACAATTTTGTTATATCAGGTAAACTTCATTGCAATAATGATAACAAATGTACTATAATTACGTTGTAAAGAGTTTTGGGGAAGACTCTTTCATCAACGTGTATTAAGAGACAAGAAAGAATCCATTCGGATTCTTTCTTGTCTCTTTTTCCGCTATTTTTTTGTCTATCTAGCATTACATATTTTTGTAGCTCTTTTTTTCTCATTGTGAAACAACTTATAAAAATAACGCACTTTCGAAAAAAAAGGCTGACCTCTGGAGCTAAACAAACTTAAAATAACAAAAAAATAAAAAATGATCATTACTGCTCTTCTTTAAAAATCGTTTTCTTTGTTTCAAACACTCCATATTTACGTGGAACACCATTTTTTTAAAGAAAATTTGGTCATTATGTGGAAAACTATTTTCCTCTTGTTTCCTGAACTAGCTGTTTTGCTGTAAAATACAAAACTTGTTGAAGCAAAAAGATCGTTGCAAGAGAGGCTGTTCCACAGATTGCTGGATCTAAATTCGGCAAAGTCAAGACTGCATCATGCAGATTGGCATGGTTATCCAAAACTAAATCAGCAAATTCAAATAATCTCAAACCACTGCTATGCTGGGACTTGATGCTTCGTGACAAATCAAACCCAGTAACAATGATCAAAGGATGTCCATTTTCTTTGATCCATTGAGCCAACTCAATGATTGCTGGATTTCTTCCTTCATTCGAAAGAAGAAGAAAAATGTCTTCTGGTTTGACAGAAAGCTCATCAATAATCGCTTGTCCTGCCCCTTCTAGCGTTTCATAGACACCTCCGGCTGGGTTCTCAATCAATATACTTGGCACAAGGTCCGGTGTTTGATCCCAAAATTCAAATGCTACACCACTTAGTGTGCGGCTAGCATATATCTGCAATCTGCCGCCTTGATTGATTTGTTTCGCAATCCAAGTTCCTGCTTGAACCATCAACGGCTCTTCTATCTTTAATTTCTCTTCCAATTGGTAATAATAGTCAAAATAACATAAACTCATTTTTCTCTCCCGCCTAGCTATACTTGACATGAATAGAAACAGCTGCCTAATCTAAGGAACTACATAAAAAACAGAAGATAAACAGTAACACATGCGGTCTTTGCTGTTTCAAACGCAAAAAAGGTATTGAACGAATACGCCCAATACCTTGACATAGCAAATAAAACAACGTGCAGACCATAGAAAATCTCTACATAGGGGTAGAATTTTCCCCTTAGATTAGGTACAATAAATAAGGTCGATGCACTGCATTGACTATGGCAAAATGATCGGTCAGGGTGTATGAGTGTGACTGGTCATTCCCTGATTCTTAGCGCCAACTAAGGGTCAGGGAGCCTTTTTTTATTCAGCTGTTTCTATCTGAACTCATTGTAAGTAATCTCTTATTCAAGTGCAAGTACGAAAATACAAAAAAACATTGGTATGATTTTTTTACAAATAAATAACATAAAAAAAGGAATGACTTGTCCCTATGTAGCAAGCATTCCTTTTTGAAAAGATTCTTTTAAATAAGTAAAAAAGTTTTTTTTCACCAATTAAATAAATCTCTCAACTCAATAATTTATCCATTCTTTTATCTTTTTTTGCGTATACATACTAAATATTACCGTCTTCTTCTCGCTCTTCTGCTTTGTTCTGGAGAATCTGTACTAGAAAAAGTAGCGGCATGTCTACCCTTTTTTCCGATCCGAGACTTTCTTTTCCTATAAGGAATATAAATGATCAGATACAATACAGCAAAAAATAAGGCAAATATGCAAGCTTCCCAACTACCTAACGCCAGTTCAATCATCAAGCTAGCAACTGCAACAGACGCTGCATACCAGATAAAAATCAGGAATCTTTCTTTTTTTCTGACCATTTTGAACATGATAAATAGACTAATGAGCAATAGCGGTAACACAAATACCCAGTTACTTCCTTCCATCAGCCACTTGAGTATATCAAGTAGCGACTGCGCAACAGCGACTAATTTTCCCATAGTGGACACACACCTTTTTTATAATTAAAAAAATTCGCCTTTTTATTCTACTATGAATCTTCTGGATTGGCTTTCATTTCTCTTATGTAATCATTTTCTTTTATGTAACTTAAAAAAAAATTAAACCATTAGCAGAAAATTTCCTAAATATATTCACGAAAGTCTTTTTTTATCTTTCATTTTTCCTCGTCTTCATTCACTTAACGTCAAAAAATAAAAACGACAGTTGCGCAAATGACGCACAAGCTGCCGCTTTAACACCCATTTGATTTTTATTCTCAGCAGGTCACTTATTTCCAGTTAATTTTCTGTTCTTAGCTCTTTGCCCAACTGGATAATATATGCGCTTAACGATGCACCGATTTCCGGATGATGAAGTCCATATTCAATATTTGTCTTCATATATCCTAGCTTATCGCCTACATCATATCTTTTTCCTTTAAATTCTCTCGCATAGACCGCTTCTGTTTGGTTAAGGGTCTGGAGCGCATCCGTTAGTTGTATCTCGTTCCCTGCTCCTGGTTCTTGAGTTGCTAATATCTCAAATATTTTGGGAGTCAGCAGATAACGTCCGATAATGGCTAAATTGCTTGGTGCTTTTCCAAGTTCAGGTTTTTCTACAAAACCATTTACTCTGCAACGTCCCTTTTCGTTATCCGTTTTAGGATCAATAATTCCATATTTAGAGGTTTCATTTTCTGGTACACGCATGACGGCAACAGCAGAAGATTGTGTTTCTTCATAATCCATCATCAATTGTTGAGTCAGTGGGATATCATCTTTCATCAAATCATCCCCGAGCATGACAACAAATGGTTCATTCCCTATGAATGCTTTTGCTTGAAGAACGGCATCCCCCAGTCCTCTTGGATGAGATTGACGGATGAAGTGAAGATTGACATGAGTCGTTTCTTCAACTAAAGCGAGTAGTTCTGTTTTTTCCTTTTCTCGCAAATTGTTTTCCAATTCGATATTTGCATCAAAATGATCTTCGATGGGTCTCTTTTCTTTTCCCGTTACGATCAAGATATCTTCAATTCCCGAATTCAATGCTTCTTCCACAATAAATTGGATCGTTGGCTTATCCACGATTGGAAGCATTTCTTTTGCCATGGCTTTTGTTGCCGGCAAAAAACGTGTTCCTAGCCCAGCGGCAGGAATAACTGCTTTTTTGACCTTCACTTGCTGTTCCTCCTAAACGACGATTACCTGTTAATCATCTATTTAACGAAGAGAAAATTCATTCTCCATTTTTCCGTCACGTAGCATGATTTCTTTTGCGGCTTTTTTAATATCTTCTCCATTATACAAAACATTATAGATGGTTTGAGTAATTGGCATCTCAACACCTAGCTGTTGTGCTAGCTCGACTGCTGCTTTTGTCGTTGCCACACCTTCAACGACCATTCCCATGTTTTCCAAAACTTCTTCCAGTTTATGCCCTTGTCCTAGTAAGTTACCGGCACGCCAATTACGGGAATGAACACTTGTACAAGTAACAATCAAATCCCCAACGCCGCTCAAACCGATAAACGTCAGCGGATTGGCACCCATTGCTACACCAAGACGACTAATTTCTGCTAATCCGCGAGTCATGATTGCCGCTTTTGCATCGTCTCCGAACCCTAGCCCATGGATAGCACCGGTACCAATAGCAATGATATTTTTTAATGCTGCGCCAGTTTCTACACCAATCACATCATTATTTGTATAAATCCTGAAATAATCATTCATGAATAATTCTTGTACATAAGCAGCTGCTTTTTGATCAATACTTGCAGCTGTAATCGTTGTGATATCATGAACTGCTACTTCTTCCGCATGACTAGGGCCAGATAATACGACGATTGCCTGTCGTTTATCTTCTGGAATTTCTTCAGCCAAAAATTCTGAGATTCGTTTATGCGTATCTTGTTCTAGGCCTTTACTTGCATGGATAATGACGGGCTTAGTATTCATTTTACCAATAAGTTCCTGAGCGACTGAACGGATCGCTTTTGTCGGAACGACAAACAAAATAGCATCTGCGTCATCCACTGCTTCTGCCAATTCTTTATATCCGATAATCGATTCTGGAATCGTCAAATCAGGTAAAAAATGTTGGTTTGTATGATACGTATTGATTTCGTCAATCTGTTCAGGTACATTTCCCCAAATACGGACATCATGCCCGTTTTCTGCCAATGTCTGTGCTAAAGCAGTGCCCCATGATCCAGGACCAAGAACTGCGATTTTTTGTTTCATGGATATTCCTCCAAATAAATAATTGATAATTTCCATTATAGTATACATTTCTTAAAGTTTGGACTAATTTCCATTGTTTTTAAGTGTTTGTTTAATTCTTTTATCGACTTTCACTTAAAATAATCTATTTAATGTTGCAATAGCGTACATTTTAATTTTTTTCTTTTTACACTTGTTATACTTTATTTGTCACTAAGAGAAAGGAGGTTTGACTATGTTTCCATTACCCTTACCATTGGGAGGCTGGGAAGTTTCTCCTAACAACCCTTAATTGAAGCTACATACAAGAAGAGGCTGGGACAGAAGCGTTTAACTCTAAGAAATAAGAAGAAATTCACGAAAATTGCTTTTCAAATTTTTGTGAATTTCAGCTTATTTCCGAAGGAGTTGCTTCTGCTTCCGCCGGTTATACGTGTTTAGAGCGTGAGACAAAAGTAAAGAACACTTTTGTCTCACGCTCTTTGTTTAAGTCAACACATGGTAGAAATTTTGATAACAGTCGTATCCTCCTTATTCCGAGTAAATGATGTGACATGCAGTTATACATCAGGCTTATCGTTTCTTGATACACAGTGTTCAATCAGCTCACCCTCGATATTAGATTAAAAAACGGCAAAATATGAAAAACTATTTTGCCGTTTTGTTTCTGTAATATTTAGGTCAAAATACTGATTCCACAACCGCTTGATATAAACGGTGTTACAGAAGTAGCCTCTATCACGACCTCATCATCAACTTATTTTTTGCCATAAAGAGAAGGCCGTATCTGGTGCCCAATGTGCGGCTGCAATATGCGCTTGCACGCAACGATATTGAATACCATTATATGTGACTATGTCTCCTACTTGATAAAAAGTACCGACTGTCCAAGAATTTCCTTGGCCGTTCTCGTCTAGGGTTCTTGCCGTGACAGACTGGCTTAGTAAAGAAGCGCCTGTCTGATTGACTGCACGAACTTGATAGCGATACGCAGTAGAAGCTGTCAAATTTTGATCTTCAAATACAGCGGTTTGTGAGGTAGCGATCTTCTTGCCATCTCTGTATATTTCATAATAAAGTACTTCTTCCAATAAGCTGTTTTCTTGCCATACCAAACGAACTGTTGATTGTGTCACATGATTGATGCTCAACCCGTTTGGTATAGAAGGTGCTGGTAAAACTGCTGCTTCTTGAGTGCGAATGTTCAAATCATCAGAACGTGCAGAAATATTTCCTGATGTATCGACAGCTTCAATCGTATAAGAATAAGTCGTTTCTGGTTGTAAACCTGTATGTATATAATTCGTAGTGTTGCTTGTTCCTACTAATCGATTGTTTTCATAAATATTATAATGTGACACACGGACGTTATCTGTTGATTCAGTCCAAGACAATGTGACCGTCGTACTTGTTGCTGTTCCTCGAAGATTGGCCGGTTTAGAAGGTTTCTCTGTATCTGGTTCTTGTTCCTTAAATAGATTTTGATAAGCTTTCGCAAATGATTCATTATAAGAAATACCAGCTGAGTTTACCCCTTCGTCCCAGTTCACGCTCCAAGTCATCAAACCTTTTAAAGGTGTACGTTCTTTTTCCATTTGTTCGAATACTTGATAGACAACGGATGGATCTTGCACATAACCGTTGGCTGCCGCATCGTTATTTGCTGGAATCCCCAAAGCCAGACGATCTGCTGGTATCCGAATGTATCCACTCTCTCCGTTATGCAAGGCTTTTGACATACCATATAAGAAATCATATTTTCGACTGTCATTGTTCTGAGCAATCCATTCGTCGCCCACGCTTAATCCGTCGCCCGCCTGATTATATAGTTGTGGTGCAATAAAATCGTACTCATTTTCTAATGCAGTGATATATGGGACATAGCCTCCCGCTGTTCTCAAATAAGGGAATTCAGGTGCCATAGAAATAATAAAGTGTTTTCCTTGCTTTTTATAATGATCTCGCACGATTTTCAACGCTTCTGGAATCACTTGCTGGTTATCACCTGCCGTAATGGCGCTTTGTTCTAAATCAATGTCTAACCCATCAAATCCATAGGTTTCTACCAATCGAATCACTTCATCTGCAAATGCTTGTTCTTGCCCTCGATACAATTCGATATGGGAATCCGCTCCGCCTAGAGAAATGATAACTGAGCGTCCTTCTTCATTTAGGGCAGCCACTTTGCTTCTGAATTCTTCATCACTCATATTAAATGGCTCAAATGTAGGAATCCCTTCGCCTTTCATAAAAGATACTGCGATGACATTATAAAACGGATTGATCTTTCCTATGTCTGTCTCTGCTGGTTTCCCACCTCTATATCCCGCACCTTGCTCTGGTACCCAATTATGATAATAACCAACAGCAATTTGCTTTTCTGAGATATCCGGCATCAATGCCGCAGAATCTTGTGCAGCATATATAGTTTGTCCACCTCCAGCGAAACAGCCGATTGCTGCCAATGACAGCCAAAAAATTTTTTTCATTCATCATACCTCCTAATATTTGGTAACTATAGTTTATTTTAACAACGACTGTTTTTCATTTTTTGTATGTTATTACAACATAAATAAAAATTGCTTTTAAAGAATGAGCACTTTTTATCAAAAATAGTGCATAATTGACATTTTCGTCCTTAGATAACAGCCTTGTGTTATCTTATATTCATAAAAAACGTATGGAGGTAACTTACATGATAAAACATGCTTCTTTAATTCGAAAACTAAGAAAAGAACGTGGACTGACACAAGCTCAATTAACAGAGGGGCTTTCTCAGCGAGGGACATTAGCTGCTTTTGAATCTAGAGGAACAAAAATCAGTTTTGAATTGTTAGTGGATTACCTTGAACGGATGAATGTCACACTTGAAGAATATCAATTTTTGCTGAACAACAATACTCTTACAGGTAAACAAAAACTTTCTAATTACCTGATCACAACAAAATATTTAACAAAAGAGCAAGAGAATGAACTACTAAAAGAATATAAAAAAACTGGGAATATTTATTATCGCCTGCTATATACGCAACGTATACTAATTGATCAATATCTGGGAAACCGAAAACTCACTCGTTCGGAAACTTTGACAGAAGTTTCTATTATCAAAAAGTACTTGGAAGGTATCGATACATGGGGACACTATGAACTTTCTATTTTTTCCAATTGTTTATTTATATTCGATGACGAGTATATTTATCATTCTTTTCAGCGTAGTGTCACAAAAATGAAAGCATACGTCGATACTGCTCATTATTCCGAATTATTATCAAATTTTCTTTTGAACGGGATACATCTATCTTTTCATCGTTCTTCTGTTTTTCTTAGAAAACTATTTTTAGGAGAATGGAAAAAAGTAAGTGACCGTTATAAACATACGTTAGACTTAGCCCGTTACAAAGCATTCACTGCTTTAGCTCTATTAGCAGATGGCAATGAACGAGCACTAGAAGAAATTGACGAAGCAATCCATTTCTTTGAATGGCTAGGACTAGAGGAAGTGAAAGAAGAGATCATTGAATTGAGAGATTCTCTTTTGAAAAAAACTATACATAAAAATGATAAGGCTATTTATCAATAGTCATTCTTCTAGTTTTTTATTTTTGTTGCAATACCATACAAAAAAATAATATTTAAATAATACATTTTATACTATCTTACGAAAAGGAAACCTTTTCTTAAAATATTTTATCTAACTGGAGGAATCATCAAATGAAAAAAAGTACTTTATTGGGATTAGGAATGTTACTTGCTACAACAGGAATCGCCGCTTTGTCTTCTGTAGATGTCTCGGCTCATGGCTATGTTTCACAACCTATCAGCCGTGGCTATCAAGGTGCTCTAGATAGTAGGAATAATTGGCAAAGTGCTTTTGAAAAGTATGGTCGTATCATCAACGAACCACAATCTTTAGAGGCACCAAAAGGATTCCCTTCGGCTGGACCTGCAAATGGTCGGATTGCTTCTGCTAATGGTGCAGTAGGTGACTTTGTTTTGGATAAACAAACAGCTACGTTATGGACAAAAAACAACTTAACTACTGGGGCAAACCGATTCACTTGGCATTTCACAGCTGACCACGCAACGACGAAATGGCACTATTACATGACTAAAAATGGTTGGAATCCAAATGCCCCATTGAATAGAAATGACCTGGAATTCATTGGTGAAGTAAATAATGGTGGTAATTCGTCTATTACTAATCCGACTCATACAATCAATATTCCTAGCAATCGTCTGGGGTATCATGTCATTTTAGCAGTTTGGGATGTAGCTGACACAGATAACGCATTTTATAATGTAATCGATGTCAATGTTCAAAATCGTAATGCATTAACTGACTTGGAAAACAACTAAAAAATAAAGGGAGCAGTTGTCGCTGCTCTCTTTATTTTTTATATTCTTTTCATCCAATCGATCCTAATAATCAAACTGACGATAGTAGCGGCGTATCTCTAATGGATGACAATTCAGCTGTTCGACATGTGCATCGATACGCTGTGTCACTGCATGCATCAATAAGAAAGACAACACACGTCCGCGATATTTTTCGCTGATACCTTCTACTGGATAGTCTTTTGTATCTATCAATGTATAATTACTACAAATTTTTGGCAAAAGTTTAGCTACACGTTCAGATAACGCTCTCTGTTCATCTTCGCCTAAAAATAAAGTGACTGGGGTCGTTTCTTCAACGATCTCTAACGTCCCATGAAGAAACTCGGCAGCATGGATAGATTTCGATGGGAGCCAGCTTTGTTCTTCCCAATAACACATGGCATATGAATAAACAGCTCCCCATTGATTCCCTGCTCCGATAAAATAATGCATGCTATCACGTCGATGCTTTTCTGCAAATGATAAGCCAAATGCATCTGCTTTTTTCTCTGCTTCAACTAACCCTGTTGGCAAATAATGTTCGAGCTGTTCATAGTACTCTGAGTAATCTTCGAATTCCCCATGCAAATACATCAATCGATCTGCTACCATAAAAAATTTGATTTGTTCTGTTCCGGGAGCTGGATAAGTAACCACAAAATCGCATAGTTGAGACAACTTACTCTCCGCTTTATCGATAAATCCAATCAGTGTCGCTCCTACTTTCTTGATTTCTTCTACTGCTTTCACTACTTCTTGGGTTGTCCCAGTAACAGAGGACACGACAACGATAGAATCTTTTGTTAATCTTTTGTTCCCAGTAGTGTAATATTCTGCAGCATGCTGTACAAAGACAGGCAAGTTGCTTTTCCCATTCATATAAGTGACAGCTTGCATCGAAGAAGCATACGTTCCACCGATTCCTAAATAATAAACAGCATCGAATTTTTTCGTATAAAGTTTATCGATGATTTTTTCTACTTGCGGACGTAAAGCTAGTGCCCCTTTTATTGCTTTGATTTGTTCTTCTTCATTGAATTTCAACATGATTTCCCCCTCTTATAATTTACTTTTCAAGACTGTATCAAAGTCTTCAAAGATTTTTTTGTTCAAGTCGATTCCTTTAGCTGCTGCGATTTTATAAGCGAATAGTTGAAATGGAACGACAAGTGCTAATATAGACAGATATTCATTACATTCTATTGCTAATCCAAGTGTTTTTTCGTCTCTTGCTTTTTTTGTGGTAATTGTGAGAGTCTCTCCAACATACTGACTCATATATCTCCGCAACTTTTTTGAACGTTCCTTATTTTCATTGTCACCTTCAATAAAGAACAACAAATGGGAAGCATCAGCCTCTAGATATGGGCCATGCATGTAAGCTTCTAACTCAAATCCTTGTGACGGGACACGGATTGTTTCCGTCAATTTCGTTTCTGCTTCTTTCGCTGTTCCCCAGTTTGGACCATAACCAATAGTGATGAAGCGTTGTGTTAAACGAAACAAACTTTGATGTTCATCAAAAAATTCTTCCGTTTTTTGAATAATCACTGGTAAATGATTGATTATTTTGTGTAACTGTTGCATGTAGTTTTGTTCTATTTCTTTGCTGATATTATTTTTACTTATCCCAATTCCTAGCCCTAAGAGTAGTAACTGTAAGACAGTAGCAGAATAGCCTTTTGTAACGAAGCCAACTGTTTCTATCCCAGCACCTAAATCAATAATCTGTGTAGCTTCTAAAGCAAGTGGACTTTGTACGTCATTTGTGACAGCAATAATCGGTATTTCTTGTTTTTGGATCATTTTTACTGCTTCAACAGTAGAAGCACTTTTCCCACTTTGTGACACAGCAATCACAGTATCGATTGATGGAGAAAGTTTTCCATAATGAGCAAAATGAAAAGGTTCTTGAATATCGACAGTTAGCTCGCCATAAGATTCCAATGCCGGCTTCGCTGCTAAACAAGCGTTGTAAGAAGAACCCGTTGCTAGCATCAGCAGATTCGTTGTTTTTTTCATTTGTTTTCTTGTCGAAAAATCATTCTTTTTCAAGATCGTACTTAGTACTTCCTTTTCTTCATAAATATAATCTTGCATCGTAACCATTTTCTCTGCTCCTTTTCTAAAAAATCCCTATCCACGAACCAAAAATCCCAAAGAAAGCTAGTCCGATCAAAATCGTTAATGGTTTTACTTCTTTTTTCAATAGATAAAACACTACACCAAATGCACCCAGACATAAGATATTTGGGACAATATCATCAAAAATACTTTGAACAGTCACAGCATTTTCTCCTGAACCGATTTTTAAAGGAATATTGATGGTAATCATCGTGGCAGTCATTGCTCCGACGACCATCAACCCAATGATAGACGCGCCTAATGTCAAACTTTCCATCATCCCGTTTGCCTGAATCTTTTTCAAAAAACCCGTGCCTAAGCGATAACCCCAACCTGTTGCTAGATAGCGGAACAGAATGTGCGGAATATTGAAAATCAAAATGAACAAGATAGGTCCTAAAATATTTCCTTGCATGGCTAAAGAGGTGCCCACACCTGTGGCAATCAATCGCAAAGTTCCCCAAAAGAAAGAATCCCCTAACCCTGCAAGGGGTCCCATCAAAGATGTTTTGATACTGTCGATCGCGGTCACATCAAATTCAGGATCATCCTTATTTTCTTCCTCCATTGCAGCCGTGATCCCTAAAATCAATGTAACGATATGTGGGGTCGTGTTGAAAAACTCTAGATGCCGTTTCAAAGCTGCTGCCATTTCTTCTTTCGACTGATATAACTTTTTCAAAATCGGAATCATTGCGTAAACATAAGCCATATTCATCTGTCGTTCATAGTTCCAAGAAAACTCCATTTGAAAAGAACGCCAGAATACATGATTCAGTTCTTTTTTCGTTATTTTGCTATTTTTACTCTCAGAATTCTTCATCTTCTTCGACCTCCCCTACAGTGGTTTGAAGTGGCAGTTGACGAACATTCATGATATTGACTACCACAACGGCTAAAATTGCACCAAAAATAGCTACTCCGGTCACAGGAATCTTTAAGTAAGAAGCTATAGCGAAACCTAAGAAAAAGTATGGTGCAACTTGTTTGTTAATCAGCAAGCGAGCGAGCATCGCGAAACCAAGAGCTGGAATCAACCCTGTAGCTACTGACAAGCCATTCTGAACGAAGTCAGGAATCTTATTGAGTAGATTCCCGATCGTATTGCTTCCCACCATATACGAAACCATTACTACAACACCAAGCATCAAGGAAAGACCGAACCCGGCAAGCAAGTGCATATGCTCGACTCCTTTATAGTTTCCTTCTTCTGCATAACTGTCCGCTTTATGGTTCATAATTGGAATCAAAAGACCTAAGTAAATATTTTTCAATATCAATGTCAACGTAGCAATTGGTAAACCTAGTAAAAGTGCCGTTTCCGTACCAGCTCCAGCTGTGATAGCAAAAGCCGTGCCTAAAATTCCTCCGGTCACCACATCAGGGGGGATCGAAGCACCTACTGAGAATGATCCGATAAATGCTAACTCCAAAGTGGCGCCCATGATGATCCCAGTTTTTACATCACCCAACACGATTCCTGTAAACAGTCCCGTCACAATTGGACGAGAAAGCAGTGATGTCCCTAATGCATATTCTGATTGTGCGATAAATGCAACGATTCCTAATAAGACTGCTTGTACAATCATTGAGTTTCTTCCTTTCTTACAAAACTTCCCTTACGTCCACTTTTTTATCTGCCGGTACTTGACGGATCTCCACTTCTATTTGTTTGTCAATCAATCTTTTCAATCGTTCCTCCTCTTCTGGTAAAATATTCACCGCTTTTCCAATACTGCGAGTACCAGGTTTCGCCTTGATTCCTCCTAAGTTGATGGTTTTGATTTCTGGATACGCTTCTGCCAGCTTATATGCGTCCTCGATTGATTCCACTACGATGAATAGCTTATATTTATCTGTCACCCCGCTTTTCAATGCGGCAATCGAGTCATCAATGGATTTGATTACTAGTTTGACTCCTTGCGGCTTGGCTAATTTGATCGTTGTCTTTCGTATCTCATTAGTAGGCACATCATCATTCGCAATCAAAATACAATCTGCACCTATTGTTTGTGTCCAAGAAAAAGCTACTTGTCCGTGTAATAACCGATGGTCAACTCTTGTCAATACAATCATTCTTCTTCCTCCTAAAATTCATCTTCTTCTATTTCCTGATTGATCCGTTCGTTACAAAACTGGATCATTTTTTTTGAATCAGTTAGCACCTGCTGGATCAAAACAGTTGTCTGTACTTCAGCGTCCAACCTAGATACTAGCTCAATCAAGAGTGGCAAATTCAATCCGGCAACAAGATAGACATGATCCTGATTGATATATTGTAAGAATTCATTGTTGACACTTCCGCCAAAAAGATCCGTCAGAACAATGATTTCTTTATCTTTGTACCTCATAAACAGCTGACTTACTGATTCCGTTAAATCAAAATTCTCATCAGTATAGCAGTCCAATGCAGTAATAGAATGATTTTTCCCATAGATTAGCTCTAATGAATCTAGTATCCCTGAAGCAAATTTACCATGGGAAGCTAAGATAATTTCTCTGTCCACTTTTTCATCTCCTCTTTTTACTTACACATACTAAAAAAGCAAGTTGTGTGCCAAAGTTAGTGGCCACAACTTGCTTATGTTCAAAATTCTTCTTCTATCGAGAGTAACTCTGTACTTTCACTCAAAATATCACAGATATAGGCAATCTCAGAACGAGGGATCATGACACTATAATGCTCTTCAATGACACTAAATGCAGATTTAATGGCAAATATCTCTTCTTTTTGACACTGTTCCCATTTCTCTAATCCTTGATAGGTTTCAATTGGCATTTGTCGAATCAAACGTTCGATTAGACAACTCACATGGACATATAACGCTAGTTTTTTGGGATTACTGATTCTTCGATTCAACTGCACCTCTAATTCTCGCATAAAATGATCGATTTCCTCCATCACCTTTTCTGTATCTAGAATAGTCACAGAGTCCAGTACTTTCTCCAATGAAAAATTGCGAATGATGTTCTGGTTGAATGTTTCCTTATCTGAAACATTCATAGCAGAATCCAACCATTCTGCCAGTACAGACATCTTCTCTCCTGAGATGAGGTCTTCTAATGAAAGATAGTCGATATCGGTGATAGCAGGATCTGCGTTACCTATGATCCCTACGATTTCGTATATGGAAAACAGTGGGTCCCTGTTTTTCTTATCTTTTAATCGCTGATATTCATATGGGATGATTTTCAACTGACAAGTCGTAGGCAAGCTTTTCTCTAGCAGTGCACTTAGGTGAGCCGCCGTGCCGATTCCAGTGAAGCAGGTAGTAATGAGTGCTTTGGGTTTATTTTCTTGTGGATAGAGGAGCCGCCATTCTGGTTTGGTTTGACGAACAGCCTCTTCTGCTATTTCTTCTAATGCTGCATTTTTTTGCAAGCATTCCCCTACTGTGATGGCTAAAGGTGTCGTCACATTATTTAAAATCAAAAGTGGTACAGATAGTTGTTTTTTAAAAAACTGATGGATTTCTTTCAGAGATCCCATATCTACTAATATGATCAATCCATTTGAAACATCGCTGTTTTCGCAATAATCCACAATTTCTGAAGCAATCTGCTGTGGAGTGACATCTAGCGGCATATCAAATGATTCAAATAGATCTTCTTGTAATAAACGATTGACCACATTTGCCATACTGCTAGCAGTTGCATAACCGTGCGCAGCAATCATTGCTTTTGGCAGTCGTTTTTCTTTTGACCATTTTGCTTTTTTTAGATATATCGTCAGTAAAATCCGATCCATACTAGTGACTTCAATATCTAATTTAATCTTACTCAGTTCCAAGATTCGCTGGACATAATGATAGCTAGATGGATAAGATTGAGAAACCTGTTTTTCTAATTCTTTGATTAGTTGGATAATCGCATGTTCTTCCGGTAACCATTTGACAGTGCTTCGCTGATAAAGATAGTAACTCAAGGCATAGACACTGTTTCCATCGAACTTGATTTGATAGGCAGACTCCATTTGTCGAAAGGTCTCACGGATAGATTGAGTCCAATAAACCAACAGCTCGTGTTTTTCTTGTCTACTGGTCTCAAACAGCAAAAAATCAAATAATTGGATCACTTCTTGTTTTAGTTTTCCTTCGCAAGAATATAGAAGACACTCATTTTTTTTGAAATCAAGCAGGATCTGCTCAAAACTTTTAACGATTCGTTGCTGTTCTGGTTGTTGCTTTTCCATCAATTGTTCTAAGGTCTGGTCTTGCGTGATATAGATTCCTTGCTGTGCTGTATTTTTGGTAATGGGCTCAGCGAGTAGTTCTTTTTGCAAATGATGGATGGTGACATGGATCTCCGACTGTTCACGTTGTTCAGCATACGCTTTTGCCGCTGAAACTTTGACAATATTTTTCAGCTCTCCTATGTTTCCAGATAAGTTTTGACCTGCTAGAAGTGACAAAACTGGGCCACTGACTGACAAAGGGCTCCCCATTTTTCTTTGTTCCTCGATAAAAAAAGAGTAAACCAGTTCTAGCCGTTCATTTCGACTACGCTGATTGAGTGCAGGTAGTTCGATTCGGATAGGTATTCTTCGAATGAAAGTGGTTAAGAAATGACTAGTGGTCTCCTCTGTTGTGGCAAAAAAAAGACGTGTTTTGATCCGCCGTGACACATTAGGTTCTCCCATACGATAAATCACACCTTGATCAAGATAGGTGAATAGTTTTTCCTGCCCTTCTGGTGTTAAGCGATGTACCTCGTCTAAAAACAAGATTCCACCATCTGCTGCTTCGAAAGCCCCTTTTTTATTTTCTTCTGCTCCAGTGTAAGCTCCTTTGACATGTCCAAACAAATTGCTAGTCAACAGTTCAGGATTATCTGCATATTGTGCACAATTGAAAGTGATGAATGGTGCAGAGTCCTCTAGTAAATCATGAAGTAGACAATACTGATAGACTAAATGGACTAAATAACTTTTACCTGTGCCGCTTTCGCCTGTGATCAAAAGTGGCAGTCCGCCATCTGGATAGTAAAGAGCTGTTTTGATTTGTTCGATACTTTCTTTCAAACTGGCGTCGTGTCCGATCATAAAAGAGAATAAATCTTTTGGTTGTGCGAAAAAAGGCTGTTCTTCTTTAAGTTCATTGATAGAAAAATAAAAATTCGTACGTAACTGAAAAAATTGTTTTTCAAAAGCTTCTTTGTGGAAATAAACCACTGGACGAGAATTGATTTTGACTAGTAGTTTCTCCTCATTCAACTGGTTCAAATAATGACTGACTGTGTTTCTTTTTACCCCAAAATGTTCAGCCAATCTTTGTGCTGTAAAGACCTCGTTCATATGGTTGAGATCGAAAAAGGCTGTCTGGTTCTCTAAGTAGCATAAAATTTCGTTTTTTAACAACTTATTCACCCCTACTCCATCATAGAAAACGGATTCATTTTGTCAATAAAATCTTTAATAAAGAGTTGAAAAATATGTCTTGTTATAGACAGCAGCTCACTTATCCCTTATAATTTTTATTCTAAAAAAGAACAGTTCCTTCCGGTTTTTATACTGGGATTTCCAAACAATAAAGAAAGAACAAGGAGGCTATGACTATTCAATGAAATCGGATAAATCTAAAAAGAGGAAGTATACTTCTTGGAAAACTTTTCGCGAAATCATCGGATCTTATCTCGCTGTGGTTGTGTTTTTACCTTTGCTTTATATGGCTATGACAGAACAAACCCGTTTTATTGATGTAGATACGCAATATATAGCCGAAACAGGATTTTTATTTATCTTTATCTTGATTTTTGCGTTCTATAAATCCTTCCACACAAAATAGGAGGCACAGCTCTCAATTTTTCTGTCTGCTTTTTGTTATTACAAATCCTTATATCTGGTATAACAACAATTTATTGGCGTAACGAGGAAAAACGAGTTATGATGCTTTCAGAGAGTGAAGAGGTACTGTTGTCACCATCCTTTTTATTGATTACGTACACCACTCTTAGTTTTTTCCCATTGATTAAGAAAACAAGGTAGAAACATCACTGTTCCTGCCTTGTTTTCTTTTTCGTGTGCTGTTTTGATATCAAAATCGCAAACGACTTTCTACATAGCGATATTGATAATGAGAGGTTGTATTCGTTACACCAAACTTAATAGAAGCGTTTCTTCCTACTCCGATGTTCACCCCTGCATTCCAAGTTGTTGAACCATTATTGAAGAAGTCGCCATTTACAATGTAAAAAATACGGTTAGCATCTTCTAAATGAACATAAACAGTTCCACCAAATTGTTTCGACAAACCATTATATCCGCGGATCATTTCAACTCGTACGATTCTTTTGATAGCCCTAAAATTTCCACTTTCACTGGTCTCCCAATAAAAGCGCATCGTGGGTCTATAACTAGCATTGACTGTGAAAGATTGCGATAATGTTCTGTATGTTGCTCTTGCTGTACGTGCTTGTCTTGCACTTTCATCTGTGAATCCAAGCTCTTGTTGTGCTTGGATAATAGGGATGCCGTTTTCTTTTGCTACTTCTCGCACCATTTCATCAAAAGTGAGTACGGGACTTATGTTTATCTCTTTCTTTTCATTTGATATGTCGATCACTGATGCATCCACTTCTACAGCAAACACAGGCTGTCCGATATTACTTACCCCCCCTAAAGCTGCCACACATAATAAACCAATCAACGATTTTTTCATTCTCATATCCCTTCTTTCAACATTAATTAGCTTTCCCACAAACAATTTGTTACAATAACTTTACAGCATAAAAAGAAAACGATTTCAATAACTTTTAAAAAAGGAGAATAAACTATGAAAACAAAGCTGTTATTAGATTTAATAACATCGTTACTTTTAATTTTTTCACCAAAAATAACGATGGTTTTTATGGAAAATGAAGCTTCGCCCTCTCCATTTTATGAGATTTTATTCATTACTAAGATCATTTGCTTTATACTCGCTGTTTTTTACTTAAATCATGGAATCACTACTTTTTTATTTTCAAAAAATAAATAGCGCTCCATTGATGATTCTGTACCTGATCCACCTTTTGCACACGATTCATTTATAAAAAATCGGACAAAATAGACGTTTGGAGGAATGAAGAGACCGGGATGAATTTCCCGTTCTCTTTCTTTTTTTCTAAAAAATATTCTATTCAATCTCTAAAATCTCTTCATAATAAAACTTTCATTTATGAAAAGGCTTGTTCTCTTTTCATTCTAAATTTCCTAAGCTACAATGTGGTAGTACTTGTTTTTTCAACTGTAGACAAATAAATAATAGGAGGAATCATATGATTCAGTTATTACGTTATGCAAAAGATTATCGTAAGCAAATCATTTTGGGTCCGTTCTTCAAGTTTCTTGAGGCTGTCTTCGAACTTGTCCTACCTTTAATGATGGCTTCCTTGATCGATAATGGATTAAAAATGAATGACCGAGGAAAAATCATTGAAATGGGCTTATGGATGGTCGCTATGTCTGTGATTGGTCTGATTTGTGCTATCATTTGCCAATACTACGCTTCAATAGCTTCACAAGGATTTGGTACAGAGTTGCGAAATCAGCTGATCAAAAAAATCAATACTTTCTCTCACAACGAGTTGAATCATTTTGGAACAGATACCTTGATCACTCGAATGACAAACGACATCAATCAGCTTCAACTAGCTTTAGCAATGGTCATTCGTTTATTGATTAGAGCACCATTTTTAAGCATCGGTTCAGTAGTCATGGCTTTTGTGATCGACTGGGAAGTAGGTCTGTTTTTCTTAGCATTATTGCCTATTTTCTCCATCATCTTATTTTTTATCATCAGAAAAACTGTTCCTCTCTATCAAAAAGTGCAAGAAAAACTAGACCAGCTCAATGAACACGTCAGCCAGAATCTTAGCGGCGTTCGTGTCATACGTGCATTTGCACAGACAAAAAAAGAAACAGAAAAGTTTGATAAAAGCACAAATGATCTAGCGAACAATTATTTACGTGTTTCCAATATCTCTGCCCTTTTATCACCTGCTACGACCTTGATTATGAATGTCGGAATCATTTGTTTGCTAACAGTCGGCGGGATCAAAGTAAACATTGGGAGTTTGCAACAAGGACAAGTTCTTGCTTTGATCAATTATATGAATCAAATGCTTTTGGCACTGATCGTTGTTTCAAACCTCGTCGTGATCTTCACACGTGCCGAAGCTTCAGGTAATCGAGTAAAAGAGGTTTTAGACACAGAGAATTCGATTCTTGAAGCCGAGATCAGTACTACTCCCGATTTTTCTTCTGAATCGATTCTCGCTTTTGATCACGTTGACTTCCGTTATACTCCTGATTCTGGGCTTTCTCTTCAAGGGATTACATTTCAGCTGAAGCGAAATACGGTCCTTGGAATCATTGGTCCAACGGGAAGCGGGAAAACGACTTTGACTCAATTGATTCCGCGCTTCTATGATGTCAGTTCCGGTACAGTCATAATGGATGGAATGGACGTTCGTTCTTGGCAGCTGGATCATCTTCGTCAGCAAATCGCCCTTGTTCCCCAAACTTCCGTGTTATTTACTGGGACTATTCGTGAAAACCTTCAATGGGGTAAGCAAGATGCCACAGAAGATGAGTGTTGGGAAGCCCTGAAAATCGCTCAGGCAGAAGAATTTGTACGTCAGCTTCCAAATGGTTTAGATACAAAAGTCATGGAAAACGGAAAAAATTTCTCCGGCGGTCAAAAACAGCGACTAACGATTGCAAGAGCTTTGATTGCCAAGCCAGAATTACTGATTTTAGATGACTCTTTGAGTGCGTTGGATTATCAGACTGACTTGGATTTGCGTAAGGCGCTGCAGACTTATCTTGGCAGTACAGTGATCATTATCTCCCAACGTGTCCGCTCCATTCAAGAAGCCCACCATATCTTAGTGATGGATCAAGGAAAGATCGCTGCTCAAGGTACGCATGAAGAATTACTTGCTCAATCAGCGGAATATCAGGAAATCGTCGCATCACAGGAGGAAGAATAGTTATGAAAGTAAAAAAATTATCCTTGCAGACACTCCGTCGCTTCATCCCTTATCTTACTGCTTATGCGAAAGACATTTGGCTAGCTATATTACTAGGGATCATCAACGGGATCGCAACAGTTGTGATGACGTTACAAATTGGCCAAAGTATCGATCAAATGATCGGAGAAGGACAAGTTCGCTTCAATCGACTATTCCATTTACTGATTCTGTTCGGTGGGATCGTTTTGATCAACGTAGTCAGTCAATGGCTCATCCAAGTATTAAGCAATCGGTTAGCTTACTTGTCCGTTGCAACATTAAGAAAAGATGCTTTTGCTCAACTGAATCGATTGCCACTTCGTTATTATGATCAAAATTCTCATGGAAATATCGTCAGTCGATTTACAAATGATATGGACAACATTTCTATTGCGATTTCTGCTGCCTTCAATCAATTGTTTTCCGGAGTTGCGATCATCCTTCTTTCGTTTATTTTTATGATGCGTCTAAGTCCACTTCTGACATTGGTCGTTCTTTGTTCCACACCGATTATTTTCCTTGTGAGTTGGATCGTTGCTCGTGCTTCGCAAACAAATTTCGATAGACAGCAAAGAATCATTGGGGAGATCTCGGGCTTTGTGACCGAACGAATCGGTAATCAGAAAATCGTGAAAGCTTTTCAGCAAGAAGAAGCTAGTCAACAGCAATTTGAACTGCTAAATGCTGATCTATATCAAAAAGGACAACGGGCACAATTTTCTTCTTCCTTGACAAACCCGTCTTCTCGTTTTGTAGATCACCTTGCTTATTTATCGATTGGTTTAGTTGGCGGCCTATTGGCATTGAAGAGTGGTTCGTCAATCACTGTTGGTGTGATTTCCAGTTTTACGATCTACTCAAGTCAGTTTTCTAAACCATTTATCGAACTTTCTGGAATCACGACACAACTGCAAACCGCTTTTTCTGGTCTAGAACGAGCATTTGATTTGATCGATCAACCAGAAGAAAAGCCTGATTTGCCAGATGCCTATGCCTTGGAACCCAAAAATATCAAAGGAAAAGTCTCTTTTGATCATGTTTCTTTTTCTTATGACCCCAAACAGCGTTTGATCGAAGATTTCAATTTTACTGCTTATCCAGGTCAAACCATTGCTATAGTAGGAAAAACAGGGGCCGGAAAATCCACACTTGTTAATTTGCTGATGCGTTTTTATGACACAACAAAAGGAACGATTACAATCGATGACCATGACATCCGCTCTATCCAACGTGATACATTACGTAAAAGTTTTGGAATGGTGTTACAAGATACTTGGCTATTTGACAGTACATTGCGAGAAAATCTTCGTTTTGGGAATCCGGAAGCAAGTGACGTAGAAATCAATGATGCCCTAAAAGCCTCTTATATGTATGAATTTGTTGAACGTTTGCCGGAAAAATTAGATACTAAGATTGGCGGTCAAGGGTTAAAGATATCAGATGGCCAACGCCAACTGTTGACGATTGCTCGAACGATGATCAGTAATCCGCCTATGTTGATCTTAGATGAAGCTACCAGCTCAGTCGATACATTGACAGAGAAAAAAATCCAACAAGCTTTCTTAGCAATGATGGAGGGAAAAACCAGTTTTGTTATTGCCCATCGCCTGTCCACAATCAAAAATGCGGACCAGATATTAGTGATGGATCAGGGAGCCATTGTCGAAATGGGCACCCATGATGAGTTGCTTCAAAAAGATGGTTATTACCGACGGCTCTATCAAGCACAATTCACAGCACAATAAAAACAAGCAGTCTTCTGGGATGGGAAGACTGCTTGTTTTTTATTTAGCGTGGATCGCTAAACTTCTTAAAATTTTTTTGTAAGGAACACTACGTCCTACGTAATAAATGGCAATTGATTGAATCGGTAACCATATCACTGTTTTTAACAGGCGGGGCGCCCAAACGACCCAGCTGAACAATGGCACATGGTACATCAACGCAAGCCATAATGGTGTCAAAAATAAGTTTATGATCAGCGTGACACTAAGCGTAGCCAAAATGGCATTTTTCCAAGTGATTTCTTTTCGATAGAAAAAGAATCCGTAGATTGCTCCTTCAATAAATGCATTCAATGTAAATCCAATAAAAAATGCAGATTTCGAGAAGAGAGCCATTCCTACTAAATCAGCTAAAACTGCACCTATCCCTGACCAAAAAGGACCAAAAAGAATGCCCATGATCACTTGTGGAATAAATGTGACACTGATTTTAATAAATGGGGTCTCGATTGCTACCAGACGGGACAACGTGACCATCAATGCAATCAGTAAGCCCATAATAGCAATCATACGTGCGTCTAACCGGTGTTTCTTCATTTTTAGCATCTCCTTTAAGAGCTGCTACATCGTATCATGCAGCGAATGCGAAAATAAAACCGCGAACATTACGTCCTTCGTCCAAGAGGCAACATCCCATCCTCTTAGCACTTAACGCTTTATTTTCTACTCTGTATTATTTTTGGGATCTTTTCCCACAGAAACTATAGCATATTTTCACATTTACTGCAAACACGAAAAACTAATATTATTGGTTATATTATACAATACGTTCGTATTATATCGCATATTCTCAGTTCGTTTAGCTTTTATAGCTACATATAGGCGAACATTAAACGTTATTTTTCTATACACTTATCCATCAAAATGAAAGTGGACGTTTGTCTATTTCATGGACGATTCTTCGAAAATCTAGGAAGCCGGCTTCCAGTCCTCTTAGCAGCACCTCAGCTGTTCCGATATTCGTAGCCAACGGAATCTCATAAACATCAGATAAACGGATAAGTGCTGTTACATCTGGTTCATGCGGCTGTGCAGCTAGGGGGTCTCGAAGAAAAATCACCAAATCTAACTGGTCCTCCGAGATCATTGCTCCAATTTGCTGATCTCCGCCTAACGGTCCGGATTTAAACCGATGAATGGGCAATCCGGTCGCTTCCGTGATCCGTTGTCCAGTCGTCCCGGTAGCAAAAAGTTCATGTTTTTCCAATATTGTTTTATACGCTGTTGCTAATTTCACCATCATAGGTTTTTTTCGGTCATGAGCGATCAAAGCGATTTTCATAAGAGACACTCCTTTTGATATGGTTAACATACTTATTTACTCCAGTGTATCAGTTTTTATTTCTTATGGATATTTATTGAAGCTTAAAACTAGCACATTGACAAAAAAAAGAAAAAATTCTTGTTCAACATGACATTGAACTTAGTTAACGCTTTCATTTATACTTTAATCAGTTAATAAAACTAAAAAAGAAAGTGTGGAACGTATTATGGTAGAAATGGCTCTGAAAAACGTATATAAAAAATATGATAATGCAGAAAATTATTCTGTGACTGATTTTAATCTATCAATCAAAGACCGTGAATTTATCGTTTTTGTTGGTCCTTCCGGTTGTGGAAAGTCAACTACTTTGCGAATGATTGCGGGACTGGAAGATATCTCTGAAGGAGAACTAAATATTGGCGGAAAAGTCATGAATGACGTGGCACCTAAAGACCGTGATATTGCCATGGTTTTCCAAAACTATGCATTGTATCCTCACATGACTGTTTATGATAATATGGCTTTTGGTTTGAAATTACGTAAATATGATAAAGCAGACATTAAAAAGCGTGTGGACAATGCAGCAGAGATCCTCGGACTGACAGAATACTTGAAACGAAAACCAGCTGCTTTATCTGGTGGACAAAGACAACGTGTAGCATTAGGACGTGCAATCGTTCGGGATGCCAAAGTCTTCTTGATGGATGAACCATTGTCAAACTTAGATGCTAAATTACGTGTAGCCATGCGTGCTGAGATTGCCAAACTTCACCAACGTCTTGAAACAACGACGATCTATGTTACTCATGATCAGACAGAAGCGATGACTATGGCTGACCGAATCGTTATCATGAAAGACGGATTTATCCAGCAAATCGGTACACCGAAAGAAGTTTATGATACACCAGTCAATATGTTCGTTGCCGGCTTTATTGGATCTCCTGCCATGAACTTCTTTAATGTGACATTGAAAAACGGTGTCATCACAGATGGACATGGGCTTAAGCTTCGTATTCCTGAAGGGAAAAACAAAGTATTAGTCGAAAAAGGTTATGAAGGAAAAGAAGTCATCTTCGGCATTCGTCCAGAAGACATCCACAGTGAACAAGTAGCCCTTGAAGCTTCACCTGAAGCCGTAGTGAAATCAGAAGTTGTCGTTTCCGAATTACTTGGTGCTGAAACGATGCTTTACACAAAAACTGGTTCTACTGAGTTCATCTCAAAAGTAGATGCAAGAGATTTCCATAAACCAGGTGAAATGGTTGACCTTGCCTTCAACATCAATAAAGGGCACTTCTTTGATAAAGAAACCGAACAAGTCATCAAACTTCCCTAATCTGCCCCCTTCAGAGCTACGCCAGAAAATAGTGGTGTAGCTCTTTTTAGGACAAAAAATTCTCATCTTAGCGGATTTATTATCCGTTAGCAGATGAGAGTTTTTCTTTGATAGATCATTAGTATGTCGTTTTCTTCGCGTACCCTTGAATCGATTCTTTCCGATTTCCTTTTTTTGCTGCCGTAAATACCGGGATATCAAAGTATTTGCTGAGTGTTCCTGCTATAAAATAAGCAATATTATAATCAACCAAACTGTGGATGAGTCCACCAATTCCCATCAAGATGAACACTGTATAAAAATATCCTTGAGAGTAATACGTGTCAGGCATATTACCGATGAAGTAAAAGATGCTGACTACTAGCATTTCTACTAAAGAATGAATCACACCTATCACAAAATTGAACCCTTGGAAACGCCAATTAGTAAAAGTAAACTGTCCATTCTTTAAAACGATACTCGGATGCTTTTGCAAGTACCATGCCCCGATCAATGCAAATACAAGATGTGACAATGCGCGCAATGCAATGATAACTGGTGTTGTCAAAAAGAAACCGAATGTCGTACCTAGTGCAACAGCCACTGCAACTCCTGGTGTAAAAAACATCGCAATAAATAATGGCACATGAGACGCTAATGTAAAAGAAGCAGGTGGGATCATGATTTTAGGCATAACCATTGGGATAATGACCCCCATCCCAATCAATAAAGCAGAAATCGTTAGTTTTCGAACTGAATTTTTTCTCATTTTTTCCCTCTCCTAATATGTCTTGACACATAAATGTCGACTTAGTATAACTCACTTATCAATAACTGTCAAGACACATATTCTTTTCTAAATCCATACAAAATGAGTGTGAGTATCCAGTATAAGAATTTTTTGATCAAGAGACAAAAATAGGAGATGTGACAAAATTTGTGTCACATCTCCTTGTTCATAATGGGAATCAAAAGCTTGCCTTTGCGGAAATAAGACCAACCAAATCAAAAATAGGAGAAGCAATTTTCGTAAATTTCTTCTTATTTCTTGAAGCTGATCACTTCTGTCACAACCTCTTTTTTTACTGCTTATTTTCTGACATCGCATTGCTTAATGCGGCAAATTCTTGTAATGACAACGTCTCTCCACGACGTTTTGGATCGATTCCAGCCGTTTCCAAGCTTTTTGCTAACCATGCTTTTGTCTGATCATCTTTGCCATACGAATGCTGCAAATTATTCCAAAGCGTTTTTCTTCTTTGCTGAAATGCAGCTTTTGTCAATCGGAAAAATGCTTTTTCGTCCGTCACTTCTACTGCCGGTGTATCTCTTCTTGTCAGTTTCAAAATCGCTGAATCTACATTTGGCTGAGGGACAAATACTGTTTTTGGTACGATGAAGGCTAAACTGGCTTCCATATAATATTGAACAGCAATCGATAATGAACCGTATGCTTTCGTTCCTGGTTCAGCAGAGATTCGATCAGCTACTTCTTTTTGCATCATGACGACTAATTCATCCACGACCAAATCCGATTCAAGAAAATGCATCATGATGGGCGTCGTAATATAATAAGGTAAATTCGCCACGACTTTTAACGGAAGCTCTTCATGAAATGTTTCTCTTACGGCTGTTGATAAATCCGTCTTCAGAATATCTTGATGTATGATGGTCACATTGTCATAGGGTTGCATCGTATCAGCCAATACAGGGATCAAACGATCATCAATCTCAAATGCTACGACTTGCTTTGCATGCATCGCTAATTGTTCTGTCAATGCGCCGATTCCTGGCCCAACTTCGATCACGTTCGTTCGTTCATCTATTTGCGCAGTTTCTACGATTTTTCTTAAAATATTTGGTTCAGTGAGAAAATTTTGTCCTAAACTTTTTTTAAATGAAAAACCATGTTTCAATAAAATCTCTTTTGTTCTAGAGGGTGTCGCGATTTCACGATATTCACTCATGTTGTTCCTCCACTATTTTCATTGCTTGTGCGAGCTCTTTCGGCGTGATACGAAACATCTTCAAACGTTTTTCCAATTGTTTGCCGTTCGTATAACCGATACGCAACTCATCACCTAGTTTTTCTCGTTTTTCTTTTGCTTGTGCTCCAGCTATTAAACCATAGTCTAAAAGGTCTTGTCTAGTGATTTCAGAAACAGCCGTTTGGGAAATGTCTGGCGTCACAACTTTTTTCAATGCTTCTAAAATAGCAGCATCACTTGCATGTTCAACACCAAGACTTCCCTTTTTCTTTGGTTTAGCTTGTGTACGCGGCAAAAAAGCATGTTTTGCCTGAGGAACAGCTTCCATAATGATTTTTCTTATTTTTTCTCCTGAAAAATCAGGGTCGGTAAAAACGATCACCCCTCGAGTCTCTTGGGCATGTTCAATTTGCATCAGGATATCTTCATTGATAGCAGAACCGATCGTTTCTATCGTATCTGCATCAACTACTTCCCGCAGCCTTCTTGTATCGTCTTTTCCTTCAACGACTATAATCTCTTGGATCCTCATCTTATCCATGTTCGCTTAGACCAAATAATCGGTGCGCATTTGTCCATGTTTGGGCAGCCACTTCTTCTATTGGCAGATTCCGAAGTTCAGCAATCTTTTCTACTGTATAACGAGTATAGCCTGGTTCATTTCGCTTTCCTCTAAAAGGAACTGGTGCCAGATAAGGGGCATCTGTTTCCACTAGTAATCGTTCGATTGGTACATTTGCTGCAGCCTCTTGGACATCTAATGCTTTTTTGAAAGTGACGACACCGCTAAATGAAATATGCATTCCTAAATCAAGAAATCGTTTTGCCCATTCATAATCACCGCTGAAACTATGCATGATTCCACCGATATCTCGAACATCTTCTTCTTTTAGGATTTGATACGTGTCTTCAAGTGCTTCTCTAGTATGGATACTGATTGGAAGGTTCATTTCTTTTGCGATAGCAATCTGTCTGCGAAATACTTTATCTTGGACTTCTTTCGGGTCTTCCATCCAATGATAATCCAAGCCAATTTCCCCTAATGCTACAACCTTTGGCAAAGTCAATTGTTCTTGTAATTTATTTTCGATTTCTTTCGTATAACTGCCAGCCTCTGTCGGATGCCAGCCGATAATACTGTATATATTTGGATAGTCATGGCTTAATTGCAAAGACTTTTCAATCGTTGGCGTATCGAAGCCCACGACCGCCATTTTCGTTACCCCCATTTCTTGTGCTCGCTGAATCGTTTCTGGAATATCTTCATTGAACTGTTCCGCATTTAAATGGGTATGAGAATCAAATATCATGTTTATCGCTCCTTTTCATTCTTACTTTAGCACATTAGCACTGCTTGCAGAAGTAGCAAAAATCAAAATAGAAGAACTTGTTTTGTTGAAACAGAAAAAGCACGAAGATCCAGAGGACTTAGTTCGTACTTTTTCTATCTGTTGTTGAAATATTTTACTCTTCTGAGCGTTTTTTCTTTTTTTGATAATAGACTGGGATACCAATCAAGGTAACACCTATACCGATCAATGCTAATTTCGTTTGCGTCATCATCGTCATACCTAAAATGAAAATAGCACCGAGAATCGCAATAATCGGAACGATTGGATAAAGTGGTACTTTATATGGGCGTGGCAATTCCGGCGATTTTTTTCTTAAAATAAAGACACCGATAAAAATCAGTAAACTGAATAGCCACATCACAAACATCAACATGTCGGTTAAAAAGTCGAAAGAACCAAGGCTCATCATAATACAAGCTACTGCTAACTGGAAAATCGCAGGAACATAAGGTACCGTAAATTTCTTTGAAAGCTTTGTCAGCTGTTTGCTGAAAGGTAGCTCGTCTTCCAAAGCCATCGCATAAGGCACACGAATCCCAGTTAAGGTATACCCATTCAATGCCCCGTATACCGAAATCAAAATCCCAATAGTGACCAGTTTTCCGCCGATTTCTCCAAAAATGACGTCTGATGCTTCAGAAGCTGCGTTCAAATTACCGGCAAGATGATCAATCGGCAGAGTTTTCAAGAAAACAAAATTGATCAATAAATAAACGACAGTGACAAAACTCAGCCCAAGTATAATCGCTTTAGGCAAATCTTTTTCCGGCCGTTTCATTTCACCAGCCATTGCGCCGACGCCTAACCAGCCGTCATAAGCAAACAATGTTGCTAGCAACGCACTGCTCAAGCCTTCGACAAAAGTAACCTCTTTTCCAGCTTCGATTGGAAATAGCTGGACAGTTCCTTGTCCTGGTGTCAATAATCCCCATACGACAATCACGGCAATTGGTATCAATTTAACAATCAGCGTCACTGATTGTACAGACGCACCGACTTTTGTTCCTAATAAATTCAATCCTGTCACAGAAACAGCGGTAATCACTGCAATCAACAAAAGGTAGTCGGTAGATAATTGTAATAAGTTCGTCAATTGTGTCGCAAAGATAATCGATAATGCAGCAATATTAGCGGGGAAATAAATCAAGCTTTGCGCCCATCCTAATAAAAAGCTGGGCAGCTTTCCATAAGCTGCTTCAATATATTTGACAGCTCCACCAGTTTCTGGGATCGCTGTAGCTAATTCAGCCACTGTCAATCCAGCACAGATCGTTAAGAAACCACCCAAAAGCCAAGCTAGTAATGTCAAACTTGTAGACTGCGTGCTTGCAGTAACAGCAGCGGTTTTAAAGAAGACCCCTGCGCCGATCACGGTTCCCATAACGGTAGCTAATGCGCCAAACAGATTGATTTCTCGTTTTAGTTTGCCTTTCATTCCCATCCTCTTTCTTCTTTGAAATTTGGTATAATTTTCAGTATAACTGAGAATATTTTAATTTACCATTCTTTTTTCTCCACTTTCAATGAAAAACTCCCTCTTAAGACGGATGTATTTCCTCTTTATTTTGCGTATACTAAACCTACCTTTTCCACGAAGGAGGAACAGTTTATGGATTTTAAGCGTTCTTATCCGAAATTAGCAGATTATTTATCCAACCGAATCGATTTTTCTCGTAAAGAACAGCAGCAGTCCCGTTGGCATTGGTTCACGTTGATTTTATTTGGATTATTGACCATTGCGACGTTATCACAAAAATTGATATTGCTGACGGTGTTCATCGCAATCGTTGCATTGATCAAAGGCCCCGTGATGATTTTGTGGGGGATGTTGTATTCCTTTCTAGTGGGGCTATTCCCACCTATCGGTATTTTGCTTTCAGCGATTTTCTTTTTATTGAACATCGGAACATTTACAAAGAACTGGCGGATGACCTTAGTAGGGATCTATTTTTATTTTTATCCCTTCGGAGTGATGGCACTTCGTGAAGTCATGCATTGGAATAATCATTGGTTTTCAGCTGGTGCCTTGCTTTTAGGATTGATCTTGCTTCATGTGATGTTGACGAAACTGTATCAGCGTTATGGTATTGGAAGAACGATTTTCTGGTATGTCTTTTCGATTCCATTTGCACTGCTTACTGCGCTCTTACCAAGCCGTTTGAAGACAAAAATAAAAGGTTACCATAAAATCAAATAATCGGATTTTTACAAAATAAAGAAAACAATCATCGAGGTCAAAATCGATGATTGTTTTCTTTATTTTAAATACTATTAGTAGATGTCAACAAATTATTGCTTTCAAAATCCTTGGATGTAAGAGACAATAAAATAAAAAGGAGCGCCAGATGAACCAATTAAAAACCGCCCGTCCACTTATCATTATGTTGCTTCTTTCTGTCTTTACGATTCCTATCAGCCTTTTTCTTAATTGGCAGACAGAGGAAAGGAGCACAAATATTTTATTCAACTATTCGCAGCCACTTTTTCTTTTGTTTTTAGGAAGCTGCAGATTCCATCGGTGGGTAAAGCTCGTCCTTCTTTTTCTAGGATACAATTTATATGGTTATATGTGTCTTTATTATATGATTGGCTTCCATAATCACCATTGGGGCAATTGACAGGAATTAAAAAAACTCGCAAGCAACATTGTCTTGCGAGTTTTTCTTATGATTTTATGCGATCTCTGAGCCATTCGGCATGGATTTTGGTGCTTCAATCACTTGTAAAGAGCCATCTGGTGCTTCTGCGGAAAGGATCATTCCTTGACTGATTTGTCCACGCATCTTTCGTGGTTTCAGATTTGCGACGATCACTACTTTTTTCCCAATCAGTTCGCTTGGATCAGGATAGAATTCAGCGATTCCTGACAAAATTTGACGATCTTGGCTGTCTCCAGCATCTAGTCGGAATTGCAACAACTTATCTGCCCCTTCTACTTTTTGGCAGTTGATGACTTCTGCTACTTTTAGTTCAACTTTTTCAAATACATCAAATTTGATTTGTTTTTCTTTCGTTGAAACAAGTTCTGTTTCTTCTGGATCCCATTTGACTGTATCTTCGTTTGTTTGAGTACCTTCAGACATTTTTTCTTGGATAAAAGCAACTTCTTCTTCCATATCCAAACGTGGGAAGATTGGTGTACCTTTTGCAACTACTTTTGTTCCTGAAGGGAATTCGCCAAAGTGCAATCCTTCAAGATTCATCGTTTCAGGGTCCAACCCTAGTTGATTGAAGATCTTCTCTGGCGTTTCTGTCATGATCGGTTGAAGTAAAATTGCGGCGATACGCAAGGATTCAGCTAAATGGATCATGACACTATTCAATTCAGCTTTCTTTTCTTCGTCTTTTGCTAATACCCATGGTTCTGTTTCGTCAATGTATTTGTTTGCACGAGAAATCAGCACCCAGATTTCAGCTAACGCTGTATTGAATTCCATTTTTTCCATTGCATCATGGTAACGTCCGACAACGTTAGCAGCCGTCGTAGACAGTTCACTGTCAAATGGAGTGACAAGTGAGGCATAATCAGGAACGAGTCCATCACAATATTTATTGATCATAGCGATCGTACGATTCAATAAGTTCCCTAGATCATTTGCCAGATCATAATTGACACGAGAAACAAAATCTTCTGGCGTAAAGACGCCATCTGACCCAAATGGCACAGCACGAAGCAAATAATAACGGAGTGCATCTAAACCATAACGTTCCACAAGCATTTCAGGATAAACGACATTTCCTTTTGATTTAGACATTTTTCCATCTTTCATCAATAACCAGCCATGACCAAATACTTTTTTAGGTAGAGGCAAATCAAGAGCCATCAGCATGATTGGCCAATAGATCGTATGGAAGCGAACGATTTCTTTACCGACCATCTGAACATCTGCAGGCCAGTATTTTTCGAATAGACTTTCATCCTCGGACCCGTAGCCTAGTGCAGTGATGTAATTGGACAATGCATCGATCCATACATACACCACATGTTTCGGATCACTCTTGACTGGTACCCCCCAAGTAAAGGTTGTTCTTGAAACTGCAAGATCTTCTAATCCTGGTTTGATAAAGTTGTTGATCATTTCATTTTTACGAGATTCTGGTTGGATGAATTCAGGATGTTCTTCATAGTATTCCAACAGACGATCTGCGTATTTGCTCATGCGGAAGAAGTAAGATTCTTCTTTTACCAATTCTACTTCGTGTCCGCTTGGCGCTTTACCGCCGATCACATTGCCTTCATCATCTTTGTACACTTCTGCAAGTTGTGTTTCCGTAAAGAATTCTTCGTCAGAAACAGAGTACCAGCCTTCATATTCACCTAAGTAAATGTCTCCCTGTTCTAATAAACGATCAAATATTTTTTGAACAGCTGCTTTATGGTAATCATCTGTCGTACGAATGAATTTGTCATAACTGATATCAAGCGTTTTCCATAATTTTTTGACATCAGCCGCCATTTTATCTACGTATTCTTGCGGTTTTACACCTAATTCTTCTGCTTTTGTTTCGATTTTTTGACCATGTTCATCCACTCCAGTGAGATAAAACACATCAAAGCCCATCAACCGTTTATAACGAGCAATTGCGTCACATGCAATCGTAGTATATGAGTTGCCGATATGAAGTTTGCCGCTTGGATAATAGATTGGCGTAGTGATATAAAAAGTTTCCTTTTCTGCCACGGGGCTCTTCCTCCTTTATCGCATGATGCGAATTCGTTTCCTTGCTAGTATACCATAAAAAAAGCAAGCTGTTAGCTTTTTTTCAAAATGAAAAAGTCTGGATAAATGACTTCTTCTCTATGATGAATCCCTCCTTCAAAAGGAAGGACAGAGGGAATAAATGCTATTTTTCATCTTGTTTCATGTTTAGTTGGAGACGGCTTTTTATTTCTCTTCTGACTCGTGGTATAATAAAGACTATCTATTTTAGTAAGGGACTGGAACGATCATGCAGAAGAAACATCTTTTTTTTACACTTAGTATTGCTTTTCTTTCATTAGCACATTTGATATTCAGCTATTTTTATATTCGTATGTATGGTTATTTTAACCTTCATGGGCATTTGAACAGTTTCATGACAGTCGCATGGCTTTTACGTTTTGTCATTGACGCATATATCGTTATTTGCGGCTTCTTTGCCGTTCGTGAAGAGCGGTATAAAGTATTACCGTTTTATCTGCTTTTCTTTTTATTCAATCTAGTACTCCCATTTATTTTTCATATTTAAGGGAGAACCAAGGATTTTTCAAGTAAATCCTTGGTTTTTTTTCAGAGTCTGCTACAATAAGGTAAAAAGTACTTTTAATGTCAACGGAGGTGGTCTGATGAACCGATTTGCTTCTAAAGAAGAAGAAAAATTATATTATGAACATGAAGCAAGTGAAGAAGATTTTCTTAACTGGTATCAAAAACAGGAACGTCCAGAATATGACAAGCCCTCTTTGACTGTCGATATCGTACTGATGTGCTATAACAAAGAAGAAGATCAGCTGAAAGTATTGCTGATCCAACGAAAAGGGCATCCTTATCGAAATTCATGGGCATTACCTGGTGGTTTTGTCCAAAAGGATGAGTCAACTGGAGAAAGTGTCTTAAGAGAAACAAAAGAAGAAACTGGTGTAGTTATCTCTAAAGAAAACATTGAACAACTGCATACATTCAGTACGCCTAATCGAGATCCGCGAGGTTGGGTCGTCACAGTCAGCTACTTAGCTTTTATTGGAGAAGAACCGCTGATCGCCGGAGATGATGCTAAAGAAGTACGCTGGTTCACATTGGAACGTCACGGCAACAAAATCAATTTATCGAGCGGAGAAGTGGCTATCTCACTTGACTTAGTCACTGGAGAGTCTTCTGGCAAAGATACTTTAGCTTTTGACCATAGTCAAATCATTTTGAAAGCATTCAACCGTGTAGTCAATAAAATGGAACACGAACCGCAAGTTTTGCAAGTTTTAGGTAAAGATTTCACGATTACAGAAGCTCGAAAAGTATTTGCAAAGTTCTTAGGAATCGATTATAAAACGATCGATCATTCCAATTTTAAGAAAGCTATGCTCCAATATTTCGACGAGATTGGCGAACGTCCTGTAGGAATCGGTCGCCCTTCAAAAATCTATCAGCTCAAGCCGGGGCATCATGAGTAAGGATTGTGAAGAAAGGGCTCCGTTCTGAACACTCAAGAAAAATGGAAAGCCGCTCTTTGTGTTTTGCGTTTTTTGCTCTATACTTTGGCGTGTCAGTAAAATTCTTCGAATAAAAAAATAACAATAGCAGAAAAAATTCGTACGAGTTTTTTCTGCTATTGTTTTATTGGTTTGTCATAATTAGTGAGCTTTTCTTCAAAAGAAAATTCCTAGAAACAAAAGTCAATCAGACTTTTTATTAACAAGGCGAACCCTAACGCTCCTGTCAGTTTCATTCATTTTTTATTCCTTGATGACCGAATGCCTACCTAGTTGTTCTAACACTTGGCTCTTTCTTACAGAATTGCTTTCTTCTGCTCCGTCGGTATTGATCAAAAGAAATTTTTTATTATACCATTGGGACTTATAACGCAATTTTGTTATTAATTTATGCCAGTCATGAATAGAAAAATCAGCATGTGCCTCTTCTTTTGGAAAAGATTCTACAAATAAGTAGTCATATTGTTTGACCAATTTCCCAGATAATTGTTCAAGATAATCTTCTCGCTGGTTCTTTTGTTTCAGATAAAGATCCATTACTTTTCTCTTTTGTTTCTGATAATTGCTTGCCTTATCTAACCTGGTCTTTCTATGGTGAGCGGAGCGGACTTTTACGCTTAATTTCCGCTGTGCATGCTGAAGTTTTTCTTCTGTCTGGTCAAATTTTGGCAAAGTTACTTCTATGGGCTGCGATGTTTCGATCAATGTTTTTGGATGATAGGCAATCCCAATCCATTTAGCTGAAGATTCTTTTTTTATTGATGAAACATCACAAAGTAGTGCGACATAGAACTCTTCATTATATCGAGCAGAAATCGTAGCGGAACGAATCGTGCCTTCGACTGGACGGTGCTGGTTTATCTTGATCAGTTCTTTTTGTTTTGGTAATTTTAAGTGACCGTTTTTCAGATAGACCGTATGGGTTTGATTATTCGTCGTATAAGATTGCCACATACTTTTTTTCGTTTTAAGCTTTGGAAAGCTGGCACGTCCCTTGAAATAATTGCGAAAAGCTCGGTCCAAATTAAGCTGTGCATTTGCTAAAGCAAGACTGTCTACCTCTTTTAAGAATGGGTATTCTTTTTTTAACGTAGCAGGCGTGAGCGAAAAATCGGCCACTCCTGTTTGTTGCCAACTTTTCTGCCGTTCTTTCAGCAAATGGTTATAGGTAAATCGAACACAGCCAAAAGTACGAATCAATTGCTGTTTTTGTTCTTCTGTCGGATACATACGGAATTTAAAAGCTTTTAGCATCTATGTCCCTCCTAGTTAGCAACCAGAAGAGATTCCTTTTGTCGTTTTAATTTTTTTGCATAATATGAGACTTCCTGCTCAGTTGCATAAACAAAATGTTCTGGTGCGATTTCACGAAGCTGACGTACTTGTCCGTCATCTGGTTCGGGTTGATATTTGATTCTTCTGCGCTTTCTCTCATGATCTGGATCTGGCAAAGGAATAGCAGATAACAAACTTTCTGTATAAGGATGGACACCATGATTATAGATTTCATCACTTTTACCCATTTCTAATAACAAACCGTTATGCATTACACCGATTCGGTCGCTGATATGTTTAACCATTGATAAATCATGCGCAATAAATAGATAGGTCAATTGATGTTCTCGTTGGAGATCTTGCAATAAATTGACAACTTGGGCTTGAATGGAAACATCTAATGCAGAAATCGGTTCATCGCAAATGATAAATCGCGGTTTTACTGCTAATGCTCGTGCAATACCAATACGCTGGCGTTGTCCTCCTGAAAATTCATGGGGATAACGAGTGCCATGGCTCGGATTCAATCCAACGGTTCTTAATAGATCATCGACTTTTTTGGCACGTTCCTCTGGTGACTTAGCTAACCCATTGACATCAATTCCTTCCGCAATGATATCTCTGACTTTCATCCGAGGATTCAGCGAAGCGTATGGATCTTGAAAGATCATCTGAACATCATGTCGGAATTTCGTCAATCCTTTTTTGTCTTTGATCTTCGTTACATCTTGACCGTCGAATAATATCTCACCGTCAGTAGGTTCATTCAAACGAATGATCGTACGGCCAGTAGTGGATTTTCCGCTTCCAGATTCTCCTACTAAACCAAATGTTTCTCCTTCATAGATGTGAAAGCTGATGTCATTTACAGCATGTACTTCATTCTTTTTTCCTACATTGAAATACTGTTTCAGTCCTTTAACTTCAAGTAGTTTATTTGGCATCAGCAATTCCTCCTTGACCATAAGTATGTTTTTGTTTCTCTTTAAAAATAGCCCAGCGACGTTGGATTTCTTCTGGCGGTGTCACTTTAGGCGCTTGTGGAGCAAGTAGCCAAGTTGCTGCCTTGTGCGTTTTTGATAGTTCAAAAAATGGCGGTTCTTGTTCTGCATCGATTTTCATCGCGAATTCATTTCTTGGGTAGAATGCGTCTCCTTTTGGTGGATTCAGTAAATCCGGTGGAGAACCAGGAATGGCATACAATCGGTCGTTCGCACTGTCTAATGTCGGCATTGAGCCAAGCAGTCCCCAAGTATAGGGATGTTGCGGGTTGTAGAAAATCTCTTCGGATGTTCCAACTTCAACGATTCTTCCCCCATACATAACAGCTACACGGTCAGCAACGTTTGCTACTACACCAAGGTCATGAGTGATAAAAATGATTGATGTATCGATTTTTGTCTGAATTTCTTTCAGCAGTTCCAAAATTTGTGCTTGGATAGTCACATCAAGTGCTGTTGTGGGTTCATCAGCAATCAGGATTTCCGGATAACATACCAGTGCGATCGCAATCACGATCCGTTGGCGTTGACCTCCTGAAAACTGATGGGGATAACTATTGATACGTTTCTCAGCTTCAGGTATACCAACTAATTTAAGCAGTTCTAATGCAGCTTTTTGTCCCTCTTTTTTCGAAACTTTATTATGCTTTCTAAGAGACTCAGCAACTTGTTTCCCAATAGGCATCGTCGGATCTAAAGAGGTCATTGGATCTTGGAAAATCATTGCTATTTCTTTTCCGCGGATTTTTTGCATCTCTCTTTCTGTCTTTTCAACGATGTCTTTACCTTTAAAGAGGATTTGCCCAGCATCTATATTGGCATTGCTTGACAGCAAGCGCATGATGCTTCTGGTCGTCACTGATTTTCCGCTTCCAGATTCCCCAACGATCGCCAATGTTTCTCCTTTATTCAAATAAAAATTGACACCGCGAATCGCTCGTACCTTTCCAGCATACGTATCAAAAGAGATTTCTAAGTCTTTCACTTCTAAAATTTTCGTCATCGTCCTCACTCTTTCATTTTAGGATCAAAGGCATCACGCAATCCATCAGCAAGTAAGTTAAAGCCAATCATGATAACCGATAAAGTTACTGCCGGAATCCATAACAGATAAGGCAGATACAGGAATGTCTTGTACCCTTCGCTCAACATCGTTCCTAATGAAGCTGACGGAGGCGTAAGACCTAAACCGATAAAACTTAAAAAGGCTTCGAAGAAAATAGCAGATGGGATGCTAAACATCATTTGAATAATAATGACACTGGAGATATTCGGCAAAATATGTTTGAATGCAATTTTCATTCTTGATTCACCTAATGTCAATCCAGCTAGAACATATTCTTGATCTTTTAATTTCATTGTTTGTGCACGAACGATACGTGCCATTGGTATCCAGTTTGTGATGGCCATAGCAGCCACGATGGAAAAAATTCCTGGTTCAAAAACGACCAACATCAAGATCATGACAACGAGGTTTGGAATTCCTGACAAGATTTCCAAAAAACGTTGCATCGCATTATCGACACGTCCGCCTAACAAACCAGATATTAACCCGTAAGCTACACCAATCGTTACATCTAGTAATGCAGCAATAAATGCGATCAACAACGAGATTCTCGTTCCCATAAATAAACGGCTTAATACATCACGGCCCAAACCGTCTGTTCCTAAAAAGAAACTTACATTTGAAGGAACGTTTGCTTGAGCATATTTATCCACCAGTTCACCGCCGACCATTGCTTTTCCATTCAATCCATCGATATTGATTCCCGGAATACGAGGAGGCAAATTGATATAAGCCACATTTTGGGCAGTTGGATCATGTGGAGAAACAAAGATCGTGACCACAGAGATCAAAATGATGACCAACAGTAAAAACATTGAAATAACGGCAGCTTTGTTTTTCTTTAAACGGCGCCATGAATCTTGGATAAAATTCAAAGAAGGCGCAGTAATCTGCTCACGTTCTTCTTCGGTATTTTTTTGTAATGGAAGAAACTCATCCGCAGGAATATCTGCGACTGTTTCATAACGCTTTGGTGTCATTTCCATTTATCCTCGGCTCCCTTCTGAAACACGAATTCTTGGATCAACTAGACCGTACAACAAATCAACGATCAAAATAACAAAAATCAACATAAATGAGTAAAGGATCGTTACAGCCATGATCGTAGGATAATCATTTGTTGTGATCGACTTAACGAATTGTTCCCCGATACCAGGAATAGCAAAGATATTTTCTACCACCAGTGATCCGGTCATCAATGCGACAGCCAAGGGTCCTAATAAAGTCATCAATGGGATCAAACTATTTCGAAGACCATGTTTAAAGGCGATTTCCCAACGGCTCAACCCTTTTGCTTTTGCTAATTCCACGTAATCACTATGCAGTACTTCCACCATTTCCGTCCGGATAAATCGAGCAGAATCAGCAAGCGGCGACATGGCCAATGCAATTGTCGGCAAGATCGTGTACACAAAGCCATCCCATTTTGCGATTGGTAAAACTTGTAATTTGATTGCAAAGATATATTGTAGTAAAACAGCAAATACAAAGTTTGGAATGGAACGACCTAATATCGCTACAAGTGTAGAAGATGTATCTGCCCATGTATTTTGCTTCATGGCAGAAATCGTTCCTAAAATCGTTCCTAGGACTGTTCCAAAGATAATTGCCTGTAACCCTAATTGCAAAGATGGTCCGATTCTTCCAGCTAACAAATGTGCGACTGGCTGGTTTTTAAATTGGAAGGAAATTCCAAAATCGCCTTGAAGCAAATTAGAAAGATAAATCCCATATTGTACGATAACTGGTTTATCCAAACCGACTTGTTTATTTAGCATCTCGATTGTTTCAGGACTCAAACGTTCCTGATTCGTATATGGCGTGCCCGGCAGCAATTGCATCAAGAAAAAGGTGATTGTTGCAATTAACCAAAGCGTGATGATCATGAAAAAGACACGTTTTAATACATATTTGATATAACTATTCACTAATGTTTCCCCCTAGCTTTTGACTTCTGACAGATGTTTCGCTACATTATTAGATAATGAACCAAAAATAAAGGAGCAATCAAATGAAAAAAAAATCTATCCCTTACGCAGTAGCTTTTCTACTGATTCTGGTTATTTTAATAAAAAACGTCATCAACCATTCCTTTACACTCATTCAATTATCTAATGATCTATTCTTATGGTCATTGCCGTTTCTGATTATCGGCGGTTTTTTATGGGTCTTTTCTTCGGGTTTCTTCGATCATTTTCAGCGATCAGTCCATCTTGCACGAACAAGGAACCGAAAGAAAAAACCAGAATTTTCCTCGCTCTCGTCTGCCAGCTACGGTATGTACAGCTTTTGGCTGATCATTGCCGGAATACTAATTGCTCTTTCTGCTATTTTCATGCTTTTTTCTTTGTTAGGATAAGTAAATATGAGAACGAGGTTGCGACATTTGCCGCAGCCTCGTTTTTTCTCATGCTCACGGTATTAACGATTATTCTTCAACGTATGTCCATTTGTAATCCCATGAAGCGCCTGCAGCATGGTGAACGATACCTTTGATTTTTTCATTCACTAGGTGACCTTCTGCTTTTTGGTACACCGGAACGACACCCATATCATCAGAGATGATCTTGATTGCTTTTTGGAAATCATCCCAACGTGCTTGTTCATCGCCAGCATCTGTTGATGAAGCTGCTTTAACTGCTTCGTCATATTCTGCATTGCTCCAGCGACCACGGTTGTATGAATTACCTGTGACAAACAAATCAGTAAAGCTGCTTGGGTCTGCATAGTCAGCAGCCCATCCGCCTAGTACTGCGTCAAAATCACCCGAAGTTGAGCGGTCAAGACGTACAGAGAATGGAACAGGTGTTGGTTTGACTGTTACGCCATCCAAGTTTTCTTGGATTGAGTTTTGAACATATTCGATTACTTTTTTCGATGAATCATCATCAGAAGCCATCAAATCAAATTCTAAAGAATCAACGCCCAATTCTTTTTTCGCTTTTTCCCAATATTCTTTTGCTTTGTCTTTGTCATAAGAAACTAATTTTCCAGCTTCTTTTGCAAAGTCTTCGTTCGTTGTTGGACTTTTTACCATATCTGATGGGATCAATCCTGTAGAGACAACTGATCCGTCACCTAGTACTTGTTTTACTAAAGCTTCACGATCGATAGAATAAGAAATAGCTTTTCTTAGGTTCACATTGTTGAATGGTGAATTCTTTTCGCGTTGGTTGAATTCGATATAGCTTGTTCGTGCTTCTTTAACAGAAGTATAAGCTGGATCGTTTGCGTTTTGCTGTGCTAATTCACCAGACAAGATCACATCATCTGCTTGGCCATCTTTGAATAAGTTCAAAGCAGTAGAAGATTCTTTTACTACACTGACTTTGATTTCAGAAAGTTTTACTGTGTCTTTGTCCCAGTAATGGTCATTTTTCTTATAAGTCCATTCTGTATCTGTTCCTGGTCCATCGAAATCTTCTAATGTGAATGGTCCATTATAAACAGCTTTATCACTTGCAGATGCATAGGCATCCCCATTTTCTTCCACTACGGATTGTTTTTGTGGGAAAAATGATGGGAAAGCAAGCAGGTATTGGAAATATGGTGTTTGTTTCGTCAATTTGATTTCTAATTCATAGTCGCCAACTGCTTTGATCCCTAGTTCTGATTTATCTTTCTTTCCAGCTGTGATGTCTTCTGCATTTTCAACTGGCGCATACAGGTAAGCATATTCAGAAGCTGTAGCTGGGTCTACTGTTCGTTGCCAGCCATAAACGTAATCCGCTGCTGTAACAGGATCACCATTTGACCATTTTGCGTCTTCTCGTAATTTGATTTTGTAAGTTAATCCGTCTTCACTGACTTCTGCCAACTCGCTAGCTCCTGCCGGCTGTGGTTTGCTATCTTCATCAAGACGGTAAATACCTTCATAAACGTTATTCAATGCTGTAAAACTGATTGTATCTGTTGCAACTGATAAGTCAGCTGTAGGCATTTCTTGAGGCACGACTAAGTTAAATACGCCTCCTCCATCTGCTGAACCGCTTTTTGCTGAACTACTGCTTGTGGCTGAACTGCCGCCATAACATCCAGCAAGTACAAGGCCGCATACCGCAACCAACCCAAATGTAAATTTCTTTTTCATTTTACGTACCCCTTTATTGGAATTTTCAGAATAATTAATATTTTCTGAAGTTGTTTAAGAGTTTAATGAATAATTATTAAAAAATCAACACTTTTTTTTGTCTTTTTCATAAAATAATGATTTTTTCGTGAGGTTTCAAGGAATTTTTCAGAAAAAATAGCTTTGTACAAGGTTTTCTATTGTCTTTCAGTAGCCATTAAATAATTTTTGTTATATTGTCTATTATTGCCATACAAAGATAAAAAAGAATAAACAAAAAGGAACTCTGACAAAAGTCTTGTCACAGTTCCTTATCCGAATAAACGGTGTTCAATCAGCTGACCCTCGATATTAGCTCAACAAACGGCAAAATATGAGGAACTATTTTTCCGTTTGTTTCTCTAATACTCAGGTCAGGACGCTGATTTCACCACCTCTTTTTATTATTGAGAATCTGGTCGAGGAATAATCGTTTTTGCCATCCAAATATCCGGTTTGTCCCAACCACTTGCATTTGGTAAGACACCTACGATTTTATAACCTAATTTTTCATAGAACTCATAGGGATGTTCACGAAGGTTCTGGATGGAGGCCACTTTATCAAACGTATGCTCATACAGGTCCGTTTGACTTAACGTTGTTCCATGGTCTAAATCATCCGTACCTAAATAAATCGTGATTCCTCCTCTGGAAGCTACTTCTTTTTCTAAGTAATTGACTAATCGAGTACCTATTTGGTTCTTTCGTCGGGAGCTTTCTACAACTAATGGATGCAATTCCCAACCTGTGATACCGTATTGAGGGATTGCACCAATAAATCCTACTAACTCATCTTGGTCAACCCCTGCTACCGCGATCCGTTCTGGATTCATCATTTCTTCTACTTCTTCTGCCGAGCTGTCTCCATATTCTTCCGGCCAAGTCAGTCTCAGTAAATCAGAAAGCTGATCTTTCAATACTGGATTATTACGGTCAAATTCACTGATTATCATACGTCTTCCCCCTTGTTCTTGCTTATTCTAACAGTCCTTTTGAAAAAACGAAATGTTCTCGCTCAAAAATCTTTAGCTACCAATCAGTATCTCTATTCTTTCATTATTAACCTTACTTATAAAATAAAAAAATTATACAGAAACACTTTATTCAAAATAGGAAAGATCAGGAAAGCCATCAATTGGAGGAAAAAACTCTGTTTGTTCATCATGATATAGATTATCTTTTGCTTTAAAAAAACCAATTATGAATTGACAAATGAAACACATTTTTATAAAATAATCTAAATGTTCAGAATTTTTAGATTATTTAAATAAGCAAGAGGAATCGTAGAAATACTAGGAGGAACAAAAATTCATTATTGTCGTTTTCAATGTTTATGTACTTATTTTTATTTTTAGGATACTTATTGATGATTTCAAGGTGTTCATGCCACCTTATTCATTACTTATCCTGTCTTAGATTCGCCTCTACTCCATCTACAGCCGCGGTCAGAAAGATCACTCTTTAAAATTTTAACCCGTTTCAACGAAGAAAGAAGGAAAAGAATATGAGTCAAAGTGTTTTCTTACCAAATTATACCATTGGAACAGATGCGTATGAAAAAGCAAATGGAATCGTCAAAGAATATGGGAAAAAAGTAGTGCTGATTGGAGGGAAGACTGCACTTTCAAAGGCAGAAAACAAAATAAAAGCAGCTTTGACTCAGGAAATAGAAGTTATCGCCAGTCTCTGGTACGGGGGTAATTCAACTTATGGAAATATTGAACAGTTGATCCAACATGAAAGTGTCCAAAAAGCAGACGTCTTGTTTGCAGTCGGCGGTGGCCGTGCTTGCGATACTGTAAAAGTCATTGGTGAAAAACTAGCTAAACCAGTCTTCACCTTCCCCACTATTGGTTCGAACTGTTCGCCCGTCACGGCGGTATGTGTCATCTATAACGAAGAAGGCGTAATGGACGGACTCTTCTTTCCTTCAAAACCACCTGTACACACCTTCATTGATACAGCAATTATTGCCGAAGCACCTGATAAATACTTATGGGCAGGTATTGGCGATGCTTTATCCAAAGAAGTCGAATCTACTTTTTCTGCTCGTGGCGATGATCTAGGCTACACGGATAGATTAGGAATCCAAATTGGAAAAATGTGCATTGATCGCCTCTTGACTTATGGTACGCAAGCATTGAAAGATAGTGCCGACGATCGTCCCTCATATGCAATTGAACAAGTCGTTTCGGATATCATTGTTACTACCGGATTGGTTTCTGTTTTAGTTAACAATAACTATAATTCTGCTATGGCACACTCATTCTATTACGGTACGACTGTTCTAGAAAAAATGGAGGGATACCTTCACGGAGCATCTGTCAGTTATGGTGTACTGACCTTATTGATGATGGATCAGCAGTTCGATTTGTTTGATAAAATCTATGTGTTTATGAAAAAGAACCAACTTCCAGTATCGTTAGCCGACATGAATCTCAATGTCACGACCGATTTAGAAGCAATCTTAGATAAAGCCATGACCACAAATGATATCAAACATGTGCCTTATGAAATCACCCGAGAAAAATTTAAACAGGCCATTCTTGACGTAGAAACTTATCATGCTACACAAGAAAGCCAGCAAGGATATAAGAAAATCAGTTAAATAATTGCTAAAACCCCCATCAAGCAGGCTGTCATCAAATTGACGACATTTCTTTGCTTAATGAGGGCTTTTCTTGTCAAAAAACGCTTTATAACTTTCGCTATAGAATCTTTTCACTTATTTAAGTTGAACAGTTCCTTAATTAAGAAAACTGCTCCTTTTATGGTAATTGAAAAAACGAAGTAGGCTACGATTATTTGGCAGCTGTTTTTTTCATTTGCTTGCTTCGCAATTGTCCGCAAGCTGCATCAATGTCTGTACCATGTTCTTTACGTATCACACAGTTTACGCCGTTTTTCTTCAATACATCATAAAATCTCAATACATCAGCTTTTGGACTGCGAGAATATTGATCATGTTCACTGACTGGATTATATGGAATCAAGTTGACATATGCTAATTTTTTCTTATCTTTTAATAGATCTGCTAATTGTTGCGCATGCTCTGGTCTATCATTTACTTGATTCAACATGATATATTCAAACGTGATTCGACGGTTTGTTTTCTCTAAATACTCATCCACAGCTTCCATCAATTTCTCAATTGGGAAACTTCGGTTGATCCGCATGATCGATGTTCGCACCTCATTATTCGGCGCGTGCAAGGAAATAGCCAGATTGACTTGTAAGCCGTTATTAGCGAATTCCTTGATTTTGTGTGCTAAGCCACTAGTAGAAACTGTAATATGTCGCGCACCAATCGCCAATCCTTTGGCATCATTAATAATATGCAAAAAGTCCATTACATTGTCGTAATTATCAAATGGCTCACCGATTCCCATTACGACGACATGGGAAACACGTTCGCCAAGATTGCGCTCATCAAAATAATGTTGAACCATCATGATCTGCGCAACAATTTCTCCAGCGGTCAAATCACGGTTCTTTTTAAGCAACCCGCTTGCACAAAATGTACAGCCGATATTACATCCTACTTGTGTCGTCACGCAAACGGACAAGCCGTATTCTTGTCTCATTAGTACGGTCTCGATCATATTTTTATCAGGAAGTTCAAACAAATATTTAACTGTACCGTCCGAAGCTTCTTGGACGACCATTTGTTTCAGAGGATTGATGATAAAATGCGCCGATAATTTTTCTATCAATTGTTTTGACAGATTCGTCATTTCTGTGAAGTTACTTACACGTTTTTGATACAACCATTCCCAAACTTGGGCAGCTCGGAATTTTTTCTCACCGTTTTCTATAAACCAATTGATTAATTCTTCATTCGTCAAGCCATAGATGGATTGTTTTTCCAAAGTATTTTCCCTCTTTTTCTCAAAGTTTCGCTACATACTATACATGATTCGTTTAGTTAATGCAATACTTCACAAATAAATCGAATAGAACTTTCATCTCATAAAAAGCAAAAAAGACAAGACATCCTACCGTATTAGAAAAGATGGGAAAAAAGCCATTTTTTCTCTTGGTATCATCATGTCTTGTCTTTTTTATATAGTTATTCGTTTTTCAACCGTTCATCGAACAAGTTTTACATTTCATTATCTTCCGGCAGTGGTTCTGATGTTTCCTCTTGCTCAATGAATACTTTACGAGGCTTACTTCCTTCTGATGGGCCAACAACTCCATGAGCTTCCAGTTCATCTACGAGTCGAGCGGCTCGGTTGTAACCGATTCGAAACCTTCTTTGGAGAAGGGAGATACTTGCTGTTTGCATTTCAACAACAAGTGCTTTTGCTTCCTCAAACAGTTCATCTTGTGGCTGTTCTGGGGCACCTGCCGTTTCAACTTCATCTGTCGGCATCATTTTCTCTTCATAGTGAGCTTCTTGCTGATCTGTAACAAATTGAACGACCCGCTCCACTTCATGGTCAGAGATGAATGCTCCTTGCACACGGATAGGTTTATTCTCACCCATTGGCAAGAACAGCATATCTCCTCGCCCTAAGAGCTTTTCTGCTCCATTAGAGTCGATGATCGTCCGAGAATCTGTACCGCTTGATACAGCAAATGCCATTCTGGAAGGTACATTTGCTTTGATGATCCCTGTGATAACATCCACACTTGGACGTTGAGTAGCTAGGATCATGTGGATGCCCGCTGCCCGAGCCATTTGCGCTAAACGAATAATCGCATCTTCGACTTCGTTGCTAGCTACCATCATCAAGTCAGCTAATTCATCTACGATTACTACGATGAATGGTAAGGTTGGATGTTTCGTTCCGTTTTCTAAGTTTTTCTGCTGAACAAATTCATTGTAACCAGAAATATTTCTTACACCAGTTGCCGCAAATTTTTCATATCGTTCTTCCATTTCTTGTACTACTTTTTGTAAGGCTTGTGCCGCTTTTCTAGGGTTCGTCACGACCGGCGTCAACAGATGAGGTATCCCGTTGTACATATTTAATTCAACCATTTTCGGATCGATCATCATCAGTTTTACTTCATGGGGCTTAGCACGCATCAATATACTTGTAATGATTCCATTGATTGCTACTGACTTCCCACTACCAGTCGAACCAGCTACAAGTAAGTGAGGCATTTTCGAAAGGTCAGCCGTTTGTACTCGTCCAGAAACATCACGTCCTAAAGGTACTTCCAGTAATTTATCTGGATGGTTTGGCTGAGCTTCGATGATTTCTCTAAAGGAAACCATACTGATCTTTCCATTTGGTACTTCAATACCAATCAGTGATTTACCTGGGATCGGCGCTTCCATCCGAACATCTTTCGCCGCTAAAGCAAGTGCGATATCATCTGTTAAGTTCACGATTTTACTTACTTTTACCCCTACAGCTGGTTGGACTTCGAATTTTGTGACGGATGGGCCTAAACTAGCTTTGACGACCTTAGCATCCACACCGAAACTTTGGAAAGTTTGTTCCAATACACCGATATTTTTTTCAATTTTTTTATACTCATCACTTTGATCCACAGTTGGTATAGAATCAAGTAAGTCAACTGTCGGCAATTCATAATCTTGATTTTCCTGTTCTGCTTCGATCTCAAATTCTAATGAAGTACCGTCATCCTCTGGCAACTCATCAGCTAAACCTTCCGCTGTATTGATCTGTTTTGGTGTATCTGGTACTGGTTTCTCTAGATTCGCAGGATGGATATTTTCTTGAAAACTGTCAATTGGAACAAAACTTAACTGCTCAGGTTCGGCATTTTCTGGTTCCTGCCATTCATCAGGAGTATTTTTCCTTTGCTGGTTCACAGCTTTTTTCTTCTCATATTCTGCAGCTTCTTTTTCTGCTGCTTCTTGTGCCGCTAAGCGTCTTGCTTCTTTCGCTTCTGCACGCTGTTTCATTCTTTCTTCCTTTGCCGCTTGCTTTTGAGCTTGCTTGGCAGGATCACCTTCTAATAATTCCTGTACCCGTTCTCCAATTGATTGGATACCATTCAGCAGCTGATAGCCTTCCAAATTACTGAACAAGAATGCTCCACCCGCCAGTAATAAAACAGCTGCTAAATAACTTCCAGGCTGTGCAATCAAGAAATAAGTGAAATGATAAAGAATTGCTCCGATCATTCCTCCGCCAACGTTATTATCTACTTGACTTTGTTTTATATCGCTAGCTAATAAGTCCCATGTCGTTCCCATGATATTTGGTTCCCCAGTATGGAGTTTGCCGAATAAATGGGCATGTAGCAATAATAAGATACCGAAATAAAAGAGTATACCGCCAAACCAGCGTCGGTTTTTGCCAATTGAAAACTCTGTATTCTTAATGACAATCCAAAATCCTAATACGGCTAATAAAAGACAGAGGATTTGGTAAGTATTTCCTGCAATGATCCGAAAGCCGTTTGCAATCAATATTCCTAAAAAACCTAATTTTAAAAAGCCGAATACAGCAAATAGAATCAAGGCAAATCCAACACCAATCGTCAGCATTTGTTCTTGCTGCTGTTTTTGCTTTTTCGTTTTTTTCGTCTTTTTCCTTTTCTTAGTAGGCCGTTTCTTTTGTGCCATTTATTATCCCTCATTTCATCAAGTTTCATTATACAAAAAAAAGCAAGGGAACTAAAGTTTTGTTTGAAAGAACTGACGCTTTCTTTTACTTTTCAGCTTATTTTACAGTTTTTCTTAATTTATAAATGATTTTATCAAAAAAAGGCACGGCCATATCCAGCCGTACCTTCTTGTTTTAAGCATGAGAACTAAAGGTTCTCTCCATTTTCTTCGATCAGTTTTTGGTACCAGTAATAACTGTCTTTCTTATATCGTTCCAAAGATCCTTCTTGTGTTTCATCTTGATCGACATATACAAATCCATATCGTTTTTGATAACCGTTCAACCAGCTAAGCAAATCTGTATAAGACCATGTACAATAGCCTAATACTTCTGCTCCATCTGAAATTGCTTCTTTGATTGCTTTGACATGGCTTTGTAAATAATGGATTCGATAGTCGTCATGGATTTGTTTGTCTTCTGTCAACTTGTCATACTCTCCTAAGCCATTTTCCGTGATCAGCACCGGCATGCGGTAACGGCTCGTGATACGACGCAATCCGATCCTTAAGCCTTCTGGGTCGATTTCCCAGTCCCAATTTGTTCGTTCGACAAATGGATTCTCAACTTTTTTATACATTCCAGGAACCCCTGTTTCTTCTGATGAACCTTTTTTCCCGGTCGTATTCATTTTTCCTGCTCCAACCCCATCTAATGGATTGAATGCATTCGTCGCTGTTTGATAGTAATTGATCCCAAGGAAATCTGGCTTGGCTGATTCTAGCAATTCTGCATCGCCCGCTTCAATCGTTGGCGCCCATCCTTTTTCTTCTAAGAATCTCATAGCAGCAATAGGATATTTCCCCCACATATAGACATCCATCCAGTAATTGGCCATTAGATCTTCTGCATTTTCGGCTGCCAGAACATTTTCAGGATTACTGTCGATTGGATAATTTGGCGTATACGCAAAGCTTGGTCCGATTTTCCCAGGCATTTCTAACTCATGGTATTTGTTGATGACAGATGCATTTGCTAGATTTGCGATATGGTTGACTTCATACATTCGTTTTGGATCCGTCACGCCTGGCGGATGTGCTGCTAATAAATAGCCTAATGAAGTGAAGATATTTTGTTCATTCAAACTAATCCAGTAATGGACTTTCCCGCGGAATGCCTCAAATAATGTTTCTGCATAATGAGTGAAATCTTCAATAATCTGACGTGACTCCCAACCATTATATTCATCTTGCAACGCTTGTGGAAGATCCCAATGATACAAAGTCAACATAGGTTCGATACCGTTTTCAATCAATTTGTCGATCAATCTCTCATAAAAAGCGAGCCCAGCTTGATTGACTTCTCCGCGCCCATTAGGAAAAATCCGTGTCCAAGCTACAGAGAAGCGGTAAGCTTTCAGACCTTGTTCTTTCATTAAAGCAATATCTTCTTTATAACGATGATAGTGGTCTACTGCCAGATCACCGTTTGTTCCTTTAAATGTCTTTCCTGGAATTCGAACAAATCGATCCCAGACTGATTCGCCTTTCCCATCTTCTTGCCAAGCTCCTTCTACTTGATACGCTGCAGAAGCAGAGCCCCACAGAAAATCTTTTGGAAATGAGGTAAGTTCTTTGTGTTCCATTCATCTCTTCCTTTCCTATAACCTTCAATCGTTCCTCTTTTTAGAATAACACGAAACCCCTTCCATAACAAAATAAAATTATGTAAAACATACTAAGATTAGAGGGGAACATCAT
>NZ_KV833961.1:0-3615 GCF_001837725.1 Enterococcus sp. HMSC072F02 | reverse complement strand
ATGTTCCCCTCTAATCTTAGTATGTTTTTGTTAATTTCTCGGCGTGACATCTTCACCAAACCATTTATTGGAGATTTTTTGGAATTCCCCTGTTTTTTCTAATCGATCAAATGCTTCATTTATCTTCTTCACTAACGTATCATCTGACTTACGCACGCCAACCGCAAAATCCTCACTTTCGTAAGAACCTTTTGTCATGTTGAAGTCTTCTAGCTCGTTTCTTTGTTTCAAATAATAGTCCGCATATACTTTATCCATCAGCAAACCATCGATCCGTCCGCTTTTCAGATCAATCAGTGCTTCATTAAAACTATCGTACAAAACAGCATCTTGGTTTTTGACTATCTCTTTTAACACTTCTGGTTGTTTTGTAAATACATCATAACCAGATGACCCATTTTGCGCACCTAATCTCTTATTTTTCATTTGCTCAAAGCTTGTGATTCCTGATTCTTTAGGTGTGATCAGTACTTGATCATTTTCCATATAAGGTTTTGTAAACTGCACTTTCTTTTCTCTTGCCGGTGTCTTGGAATAGCCATTCCAGATCAAGTCGATCGTTCCATTGTTCAATTCAAATTCCTTCATTGACCAGTCAATAGGCTGAAAGTCTACCGTAATCCCATATTGTTCAAAGACTGCTTTGGCTAAATCAATATCGAATCCTGTAAGCTTCCCGTCTTTATCTCTAAATCCCATAGGAACAAATGTATCGTCCAAACCTATAACGATTTTTTTCTCTTCGTTGATAGCCGCCCAATTATCTGCTGAAGCCTTTTTATTCGAACAGCCTGCAAAAAGAAGAAGACCTACGAGCAAAGCGAATAGAAAACTGATTTTTTTCATCTCTATCTTCTCCTTTCTTAACGAATTGGGGAAACTTTTAATAGTTGATCACCGACATTTTCTGCAAATACGAGATCATGTGTGACAATGATTTGGGTTACCCCGTCTTCTTTCAATGATAGGATCAAACGCTCGACTTGCTGACGCAACTCAGGATCTAAAGCACTCGTTGGTTCATCATAAGCCAATACCCTCGGATTCATGGCCAATGCTCTGGCAATCGCTACCCGTTGTTTTTGTCCGCCAGAAAGCTGATAAGGATAGTTATTCAATAAATCGCTAATCCCTAATGAAGCCGCTAATTCTTCTGCTTTTTTGGTGTATTCTTCTTTTGTCTGTTTCAATACCATTTTCGGTGCTAAGGTAATGTTTTCAAAAATATTCAGATGTGGAAATAGCTGGAAGTCTTGGAATACGACTCCTACAACTTGTTCTTTCATTTTAAGTTCGAATGGATTGAACGGTACACCGTCTAAATAAAATTCTCCGCTGTCAGAGCTTTCTAAGCCAGCCAAGATACGTAAAAGTGTGGTTTTACCGCCACCGGAAGGACCTACGATAGCTAATGTTTTCCCATCTGGAATGATTAGATCCAAATCTTTGATTATTTCTTTTTCACCAAATGCTTTGTTCACTTTCTTCAATTCAATCATATTTCTTCCTCCTATCAGTTAGCGGTAATAATTTAATTTTCCTTCAACTTGTTTCATTACGATTGTTAGAATACCAGTCAATGTAAGATAGATGATTGCCACGCCTAGCAAAGGCAGTAAAGTCGCGTCGCGTTCCATCGCGATTTTCCCGGCACGCATTACGTCACCTAAACCTAATATATAGATCAAGGAAGAATCTTTGACCAAGTTGATAACTTCATTACCTACAGAAGGTAAAACAATCTTTGTTACTTGCGGGATGACGATTTTCGTCACCGTTTGAAAGGGACTTAATTGCAAAACTTGCGCTGCTTCATATTGACCTTGAGGAATCGATTGTATCCCTCCACGGAAGATCTCTGCAAAATAAGCGGCATAGTTCAAGATAAAAGCAATGAGCGCTGCTTCGAATCGATCAAAAACGATCCCAATCGTCGGCAAACCATAAAAAACAAAAATCAGCTGTAACAATAGCGGCGTTCCCCGCATGATCCATACATATGTTTGAAGAAAGTAGCGTAGTGGCTTAAAATGCAAGGACAATCCTAGTGCTAAAATAATCCCTAATGGCAGCGAGCCAATCAAGGTAAATAAAAATAATTTCAATGTTGTGAGTGCTCCTACTAATAATTGCGGCATAACTTCAATTAAATACTCCATCTTCTTTTCCTCCTTTAAAATAAAAAAATCCTCTTGGCAAATGCCAAGAGGACGTATTATACGTGGTTCCACCTCTGTTTATTTTTTCCTTGCAGAAAAAACCTCACACAGTCGTTGCAAATCAGATGAAAACAAAAAGTCCTTTGATCCGAAGATCAAAGGACGTTAATCACGTGGTTCCACCTTTTTTTACCGGCTCCTCACGGAAAAGCCAGCCTTATCTGGTCATCTAGCAACGACCGCAGCTGTAACGGGCTCCCCGGATTTTCCTACTATACGCTTCAGAAAATCGACTCCAAGATGTGTTTCACGGTTAACTGCTGCCTCTTTCCACCAACCAGAGACTCTCTAAAAACACCTAACTGCTACTCTTCTTTTCGATGTCATTTATTTTAACTTTACGTGTAATTTACATGATTATTTTTCATTTGTCAACTCTTTTTTATGATACACTAATAAAAAAGGAGGATGATGCGCAATGAGTCGTGCAACCGAACAAGAAGCTTATGAACTACTAAAAAAACTGGATATCTCTTTTCAAAAAGTCGATCATCCTGCGATTACGTCAGTCAAAAATGTCCCTTTTTCCCTACCTGGTCCGCAAGTAAAAAATCTATTATTGAAATCAAGAAAAGGAAAAAAAATCTATCTTGTCATCTTGCCTGATGAAAAGCATGCCGATTTAAAACAACTAGCTGAACAATTAAAAGAAAAGCGCTTATCTTTTGTTTCTGAAGAACAGCTTCCTGACCTTCTAGGTGTTCCAGCAGGTACAGTGACTCCATTAGCATTGATGCACGACAAAGAGAAAAAAATCCAAGTCGTGATCGATGCTGCTATTGATCGTCAAGATACCGTAGGCTTTCATCCAAATATCAATACCACTACGTTGATCATGGATTTTTCCGACTTTGAAAAGATACTTGTTTACTTAGAACATCTGCCAGTTTATGAAAATTTGTAATGATAGAGTAGTTTTCTTATTTCCCAATCCAAGCGTCTTTTTCTTTATTTAGTACAAAATATATCAGAAATTCTTTTAGCCAATCAAACAATGTAACAACTAGTATGGACACTGAAAACTAGAGTATTCTTCCATAGTTAGCCAAATCCATATTTATTGATTCTACGAAAAGAGGCCGGGACAGAAGCGTTTAACTCCAAGAAATAAGAAGAAATTCACGAAAATTGCTTTTCAAATTTTTGTGAATTTCAGCTTATTTCCGAAGGAGTTGCTTCTGCTTCCGCCGTTTATACGTGTTTAGAGCGTGAGACAAAAGTGTTCTTTGCTTTTGTCCCACGCTCTTTTCAATTATAAAGCGGAATTTTATTCTTTTGCTTTCAGTCATATTTAACAAAAAATATTATATTCTGAATAACAAAAATTATTCTATCTACCCGTGGTGCTAGTTAATTTTAATATTCTAAAGAATATCTCAAAGTTCCTTCAAAACGT
>NZ_KV833960.1:0-1881 GCF_001837725.1 Enterococcus sp. HMSC072F02 | reverse complement strand
TTTATTCTAGCTTAATTTGACAAATCATAGAAATAAAAAACAAGCGTTCCTTAATTAGTATACGGAGCAAAATAGAAATTAGCAAATCTATTTTCAGAAAATGTTGATTTCATTCAAAATCATCCCCAAACGCTATCCATAATCATTGCAATCTGGGATATTTTACTTTAAGATTAAATTTGTGCAAACAAGCCAATTATCGGAGGAAAACAATGACTTTCTATGGGTTACGTTACTTACAGCAACAATCGAATCTGATCGATTATGGCAAATATTTTTTTATTTTCGCTTCCCTATTCATTTTGATCATCGTCTTTAGTCTATACTTGCGCCATCGCATGCAAACAAAGTATCGAGATCTAAGTATCATTGCATTGCTCTTTTTACTGTTTGTATCCGGTGCCCAATATTCTGATTACACGCAGAGCGAAAGCCAAATATCTCAGTCCTCTCAAATGGTCAACTTCCTCCAGCGATTAGCTGAAGACCAGCATGTCGATGAAAATACAGTCTTTGTCAATACAACACAACTGGCGGATGGCGTACTAGTCACATTCAATGACCACTACTATCGTGTATCGCTTAATGCCGACTTTAGCGCCTATACATTGGAAGAAGCCTACCTGACGACAACAGATATCACAAGAATAGAGGAGTGAGCGCATGCAATTGTATACACCCATTTTGATTAAATTTACTTTAGGTATCATCTGTTTGATCATTCAAATCAATCTTATGGGAAAAAGTAATTTGGCGCCAAGTTCATCGATGGACCAACTTCAAAATTATGTGTTGGGGGGAATTATTGGCGGTGTCATTTATAATGAATCAATCACTGTTTTGCAATTTATCCTTGTACTGATTATTTGGACGCTATTGATTTTCATTTTGAAATTTGCCAAAGAGCACAATCACTTCGTCAAGCGGCTGGTGGATGGACACCCCATTTCTTTGGTCGAGAACGGTACAGTCAATGTTAAAGAGTGTTTGAAAAATGGATTATCCGCCAATGAATTGATGTTCAAATTACGATCCGTCGGCATCTATGAAGTTGAAAAGGTCAAGCGCGCTGTCCTAGAACAAAATGGACAGTTGACAATCATTGAGTTTGGCGACGAGAATATCCGTTATCCAATCATAATCGACGGGTTACCCAATTTTGATGTTCTCGAATTGATTCACCAAGATATAGAATGGTTGGAAAAACAAGTCCAGGATCAGGGATTTGATCGTATTTCAGCGATCTACTTAGGAGAATACTTGTCTGGTACGCTAAAGTTATATAGTTATGAATCGAAATAAATTTTTAACATCGAAAAAAGACATGTAGTCCAAATAAGGATCTACATGTCTTTTTCGATGTGGGTATATCTTTTGTTGATTGAACCAGATTACTCGCTCTTAGAGAAATCGCCTTTGGCAACCACATTATCTGTTCAATAGTTTCCTGCTTGTTTGTCACTGCGCACTTCTGCCAGTTTTTCTTGGATCATGTCTAAAATGACCGACAGATTTTCTTCATTATCAACAAAATCTAATTGATCCCCATCGATTTGCATTTTAGGACACACATCAAAGGCTTCATACCAAGCATCATAGCGTTGGTTTAATTCTTTGTAATAGTCATATAGCGTTGGATCATTGGCCACTTGTTCATACGAACGGCCCCGTTTGTTGAGCCACGCAATCATCGTATCCAGTGATACTTTGATATGCACCATTAAGTCAGGATGTTTTTCAGGTGCTGATTCTTCTAATTCTTTCAGCATAGTATTCAATAAATTGTCATACTGTTCCACTTCCAAAGTGGCGATCCGACCTAGATCGGCATTCAAATGGAACATCAAGCGGTTCTGTTGCAAAGTTTTAAATAAAGAATAA
>NZ_KV833959.1:54784-71081 GCF_001837725.1 Enterococcus sp. HMSC072F02 | reverse complement strand
TTTCTATTTACACAAAATATTTTACACTCTCGTCCTAGATGGCTGGAAATACTTTGGTTATGATTACAGTGAAGAAGAAATCAAAGAGGTAACACGGGAACGCACCCTTGAATTCTTGGAATTACTTGAAGGAAAATCATTTGCAGAACCAAATCCTCAACCAATGTTCCCACAAGGATCAGGAAAATTACGGATCGAACCTTATTCAGAAGGATTACGACAAAGAATCTGGTGGGGAGCTGGTTCACAGCAAACGGCAATCTGGGCAGCACAACATGGAATGAATCTGCAATCATCTACATTAGTCAATTACGAATCCCATGAGCCGTTCCATATCCAACAAGCAAACCAATTACGTGCGTATAAAGAAGCGTGGAAGCAAGCAAGTCATGATTTTGAACCAAGAACATTGGTCACTCGCTCGATCCAGCCAATCACCACTGATTTGGATCGACGCTTATTTGGACAAGACGGTAGTCCGCAACAAGATGCTGTCGGCTATCTTGCTTATCATCGGAACCCGACGATTTTTGGAAAAACTTTTGCAGGTGAACCTGATCAATTAATCAAGGAGCTAGCTGAAGATGAAGCAATCAAAGAAGCAGACACAGTACTTGTCACGATTCCTAATACTTTGGGGGTAGAATACAACATGCACTTGCTTGAAACAATCGTAAAAGATATCGCTCCAGAATTAGGTTGGCGGTAAAAAGGATATTTCTGTAAGTGCAGGATACTTGAGTGAAAAAATAAACACTTCTAATAATCAGTTTAAAGCAAACTCCAAAAGCTAGACTTGAAAATCTGACTTTTGGAGTTTTTTTGTGAATAAACATATAGATAGGGGTACTTATTTTGGATATTCCATTGAGCAGTGAAAATAAGATAAATGAAAAAATTGTTTGTTTATTCATCATTTAGAAAATATTCGATATACTCCGTTTAGTAGATAGAATCGGTTGATATCTGTGGGGTATCATTAGTGTTTTTTACTTTTGTCTCACGCTCTTTTTTGTCTCATTTCATATAAACAATTATTTACTTTGTACTATTTATTTCATTTCTGTGATTTTAATACTTTTTGCTAGATTTTTTACATCAGCTGGAATAACTTTCCCGACTTCTGATTGCTGTGCATTTGACATGCCGCAAGCCATTGCGTACCTTACACATTCTTTTAAAGGATAATTCTGTTCTAATGAATGAGCAAAACCTCCAACAGTGGAATCCCCAGAGCCTGTTGTATTAATGACAGGAATCTTAGGGATCTCAACATTCCAAAATTCTTCTTTTACTTTGACTACTGCACCATACGAGCCGCAAGAAATCATGATAACATCGATATCTTTAAATAAAGGATTTGTTTTTAAATGGTATTTTATATCGCTTTTTTTAGTAATTTTTTGATGGATGATATCTGAAAACTCATGGATATTAGGTTTGATAAACATCGGTTTATACTTACTTGCTAAGACTTCACGGAGATGTTGTCCAGATATATCCATTAATATATAGATGGAAGGATCTATTTGTTCTTTGATATATTGTAATAATTTAGCATACAAAAAGGGGTCTTGATTGTTGACAGAACCATTTATTGTAATGACTGAAAGGTAATTATTTGTGCTGATTTGTTTGATATCATTCATTAATTTTTTGATAGTAGTATCTGCTATTTCAGGACCAGCTTCCACTAGCTCTGTCTGCGTTTCACCATCATGCATGATGGTGACGGCACCTCTTGATTCTTCTGCAATAGGTAAAAAATGCAAATCAAACAAATTTTCATTTTGCAGCATATCTTGAATCATACCGCCAAAATAACCGCCCAAAAACCCCGTTAAAATAACTGATGAACCTAGTAAAGCAGAAGCTCGTCCGCAATTGATTCCCTTGCCGCCTACATAGCGTACCGGAGAAGCAAAGCGTGTCATCGTACCTAATTCAAAGTGTTTTGTAAAATAAATGGAATCAATGGATGGGTTCATCGTGATTGTCAGTATCATTTTTTGGCTCCTTTAATATGGTTAAGTATTTTGAATAATGATGGAAATCTTGTTCTGATAAATGATTATCGGTTATTAGATAATCAAAATCGGTTAATTTTCTAAAAGTATAGACATCTGATTTATTTAATTTTGAATAATCTGCAACAATACATTTGATTTTGGCTGCATTGAGCGCTGCATTTTGAATATTTCCCTCAATAAATTGAGCAGTTGTGACATTGTTTTCAAATATTCCATTTGTTGCAGCGAAAGAGATATCGACATTCAAACTTTCAAAAGATCTTTCTGCAACTTCCCCAATGAACTCTTCTGTAATAGGAGAAAATTCGCCACCTGTAAGTAAAATCCGATAACTAGTATGATTCTTCAAATAGTTGAAAGCAATCAAACTATTTGTAATTACAAATAGATTTTTCTTTTGAATGAAAGGGAGTGCATACAGGATTGTTGTACCGGCGCCTACATAAATAGTAGAATTATCCGGAATTATACTGTTCATGACTTGACCAATATATTTTTTTTCGGCTACATTCGTATCAATCTTTTCTTGAGTCGATAGTTCTCGATTATAAGGTTCCTTTCGTTCAACGCCGCCATACAGCTTTTTTACTTTATTTTTTTTTGCTAATTCAGTGACATCTCGGCGTATGGTCATTTCTGATACGCCTAATTTGTTAGCGATTTCTGAATTAGTTAAATAAAAATCTTTCTCTAATAACGTAATGATTCGTTCTTGTCTTTCTTTTTTCAACATATAAATTACTCCTTTAACATAAAAGTCAAGTTTTGTTCGACTTTGTTCTTCTTAATTATATAGATAAACGATTTTATTTTCAAGTAGATCAAATTTAACAAAATAAATTTCTTTTGAAAGCGTTGACAAAACTAACTAACAGAAATATAATATTCTTGTAAACAAAGATGAACTTAGTAGAACACGAAATTAACAAACTTAATCAAAAAGAGGGTGGAGAAATGGAATATAAAGAGATGTTTGTTCCTAGTCTGATTCAATTAGCGGTAGACGTAAAAAATAAAGAAGAAGCTTTTTTAATAGCTGCCCAACGATTAGAAAAAATGGGGTACGTCAATGAGAATTATTTGAATGGGCTAATTGCAAGAGAAAGAAAATTTCCTACAGGATTGATTACTAAGTATTTAAATATTGCACTGCCACATTCGGAATGTGAATATGTCGAAAAGCCATTCGTTTTTGTTATGCAGCTGAAGAACCCAATTTATTTTTATCAAATGGGGGATAATCAGGAAATGACTGTAGAAAATCTATTTTTTTTAGGAATCAAAGAACCAAAAGAACAAGTAGGATTACTTCAAGCGTTTATGAATTTATTCATGGATGAAACATTCGTAGAAAATTATAAGAAACAAGAAACACCGCAAAAAATATACGAACTTATTACAAATTATATTTAGGAGGAAGAAAAATGAAGAACCGGTTAATTGTCGCATGTGGAAGTGGCGTAGCAACGAGTCAGACAATCGCGAGTAAGATCCAAAGTATGTTAGAAGATGATGGCATTACATTTCCTGTAGAAGCAGTTGATTACAAATCAATCCAAAATGAGCTTCCTACTGCTGGAATCTATGTGTATGTCGCACAGCCTGATGATGAAGTACTTGAACAAGCAAAAGATTTAGGTATTGAAGTATTTCCAGGAATTCCATTTTTAACTGGAATGGGCGTAGAACCTATTTATGATAGTATCAAAGAGTTAATACAGTAAAGGAGGATTGTTGGATAAAAAATTGTCTCGTAGTTTTTCTACTATATTTCAAAAGAAAGAAGGTTTATTTATGGAAGTCTTCCAAACCGTGATCAATTATGTTTTGAATTTAGGATCAGCTATTTTTGTTCCTTTGATTATTTTGATACTTGGATTATTGGCAGGGATGAAATTTAAGAAAGCATTCATGTCTGCATTGACTTTAGGGATCGCTTTTAGCGGGATGTCTATGGTCATTGGCTATATGTCTAACGCAGTAAGTCCAGCATCAGAAGCATTGGCTAAAAATACGGGAATCAGTTTGCCGGCGCTCGATCTAGGGTGGACGGGTGCAGCAAGCATCACATGGTCGTGGAGTTACGCTTTTATATTCTTTGCAGTAACGATTGGGGTCAATTTTGTACTCTTACTTTTTAATTGGACGAAGACGTTAAATGTTGATATGTGGAATGTTTGGGGGAAAGCTTTAACTGCTTATTTAGTTTATTATGTTTCTGGTAGTTTGGCTGCAGGCTTTCTTACAGCAATGGTTCAAGTTATATTGGAATTAAAGCTTGGTGATATGTTTCAGAAGCATATACAGGATCTCACAGGGATTCCATTAGTAACAGTGACTCATTTTATGACATCTGCCGCTGTCTTGTTGCTCCCTTTCAATATGATCATGGATAAAATACCTGCATTGAATAAACGAGCGGATACGAATGCATTGAAGAAGAAAATTGGGATCTTCTCTGAAAACTCTGTAATGGGATTCATTATTGGCTTGGGACTTGGCTTTGCTGCTGCGTACGGTGTCTCAGGTTCTCTTAATCTGGCAGTACAGACTGCGACTGCATTAAGTCTGTTCCCGATGATCTCTAAAATGTTCATGCAATCTTTGTCTCCTTTAGCAGACGCGATGTCAGAATTTATGAAAAAGCGATTTAAGGATCGTGAAGTATATATTGGATTGGACTGGCCGATATTAGCTGGTCGTTCAGAGATTTGGGTTACTGCTATTTTACTTGTTCCTGTGTTTATCGGTTATGCTATTATTTTGCCAGGAAACCAAGTATTACCATTAGCAGGGATCATCAACTATTCGATTGCGGTCGGCGGATTGCTTCTAACAGGAGGAAACTTGGCTCGTATGCTGATCCTGGGAATCCTCACGATGCCTATTTATTTGTACGGTGCCACTTATCTTGCGCCAATACTCAGTGATTTAGCAGAAAAAAGCGGAGCAGTTGAGGGAATCAAGAAAGGACAGTTGATCACATGGTCATCAATAGAAGGGCCGGAGTTCAGGGTTTTATTTGCGGAGGCATTTAATAGAAATATTCTCGCTATTGTAGGATGCGTAATTTTTCTAGGATTGTTTGTTCTACTTTATAAATATATGATAAAAGCGAAAGTCCCGAGCGAACGTTATGCTGAACTGCAAAAATAGCATCGAAATGGTGGGAAAGCAATGAAAAGAGAAGAGATAGAAAAAATAAAATGGACAGTCGTTCTTTGTGGTACACTTCTGCTATTTCTATATGGACTCTTTACTCAGAATATCATCATCAATCTATTGGTTATTTTTTTCGCACTAGTGATCTATAAATATGGAAATCACGTTTTATTCAGAGAGTACGATGAAAAAAGAAAACAGAAAATAGAAGAATCAATGAAAATAAAAGAAGCTACCAAAGAAATATTGAGAGAAAAAAGTTTTATAAAAAGATAATGGAGGGGTCATTATGTCAGATGGACGTATGTTATTTGAGAGAGAACGACAGGACATGGCACGTATCGTAAGAGTGATTTTCGAAAGGAAAAATACAAATGTCGCAGGAGGGAATTTTTCCTTTAAAACCACTGATGATCAAGGAAAAGACTACATTATCATGACACCGACCATGATGTCAGAAGCCTATCTTGGAGAGATTTCTCCTGCACAAGTTCTAGTAGTAGAACCAAGAACGCGTAGAATCGTTGATGGAGTCGGTCATTTAACTCGTGAAATCAATATGCATGAAGCGATGTACGAGACTAATCCAGCAATCAAAGCTGTCTTGCATGCACATGCGCCTAATGCAATGTTCTGGGCGACTACTGGGTTGCCTATGCCTAATTTGACAGAAGCCACAGCTAAAGTAAAAGAGATTCCTGTCATGGACTTTGAGCCTAATTGCTCTGAAGAACTTGCTGAATTGACAAGCGATTATGTAAAAACACATGATTTAGAGTTGCCCCATATGTTATTACTCAATTCACATGGCGTATTGATCAACACAGGTGGAGAATCAGGAATCGAAGCTATCCATAAAGCACTGCAAATCCTTGATACAGTCGAATGGAATGCAGAAATCGCTTATAAACAGACGATTTTCCAAGCACTAGGGATTACTGATGGGTTTTATTCGAAAGGTGAGAAAATCGGCAGATTGGAAGATTTGAAACATAAAACGGCTATTTATAATAAATCTGTTATTACAGCTAGCGGAGACTAACCTATCTGGCAAAAAAACTACGACTTTCACACACTATGATCCAGATTGATGTCTGCTTCAGGTTGTGTCATATAAGTCGTAGTTCTTTTCTTTTATTTAGTTAGAAGATGCTCTGTCCATTCCCTCGCTTGCTCGATTTCGTCCATCGTCAACTGATGACCTGTTACAGTTAGCTGAATCGTCACATTTGCTTGGCGTGTTTCGAATTGATCGGCCAATTCTTTAAAGGAAGCAGAGGAAACGATTGGATCGTTATCACCATAAGAAAGCCAGACGGTTTTATCCTCTAATGTGGAACGGCTTTGATGGACACCTAGAGACATTGGATGGAAAAACAACCCTTTATTTAGCATGGTCTCACGTTCCAATAATAAATGAGCAGCGATGTTTGCGCCATTTGAATAGCCGACAAGCAGCCAATCACTTAACGGTATCTGTTCTGTTTCGCTGATATCTTTGATTTTTTCATGGAGCTTATCTGTTTCTTTTTCCAAACTGTCCAGGTCGAATTGATTCAATCCATTACACTTGAAAAAACGATTCATCCCATCTTCTTGGACCGTGCCACGAAAAGAAAGCAACGTACTGTTTGGTGCAAGAAAGTGAGCGATATCCAGTAAAGAATGTTCATCGCCACCTGTGCCATGAAGTAAGATCAAATGCTTGCCACTTGTTCCTTTTTCAAAAATGTAGGACATTTTGTTCCCTCTTTTCTGTTTCTATAGATGCAAATGAAGTGGCATGAAGAGATTATTCACGTTTTTTATTTGCGTCACTTGTATCGAAAGGACGGACATAGGCTTCAATGGCTTCACGACGTTCTTCTAAGAATGGAGGAAGAGATAGTTTTTCTCCAGCGGATTCTGCTGGTTCATCTTCAAGGAATCCAGGACCGTCAGTTGCTAGTTCAAACAGTACGTGATGAGCGGCTAGGAAGTACTCAGATTGGAAATAGAAACGATTGACGAAACCAGAATTTGGCAATTCAATCTTATTGATTACTTGAATCCAGTATTCCAATGCTTCTTTGTCTGCTACACGCAATGCTAAGTGATGGATATTTCCAAATCCTTCGATTGCTTTTGGCAAGTCTGTCCGATGTTCAATAATGATGCTTGCACCATTTCCGCCTTCACCGATTTCAAATAAGTAGAAATCTCCTGAATGGTCTGTTTCTTTGAATCCTAAGATTTTTTCAAGAATCAAGCGGATATGCTCTAATTGACTGACACGGACAAAGACAGGTCCAAGTCCTGTGATTGCAAATTCTGTCGGTACATTGCTGTTTTTCCAAGGAACGCCAGCTGCTACACCTTGATTGTTTTCGTCAGAGATCAATTGATAATATTGATTATCAAAATCTTCAAACTCGATATATTTTTTGCCGAAACGTTCATTGATTGCTGAATGAGCGACATCATATTTTTCAAATCGTTCCAACCACAAGTCTAATGCAGCGTCACTTGGCACACGGAAAGAAGCACGAGAGATCGTATCTGTTCCTTTTTTTCCTTTTGGCTGATTTGGGAAATCAAAGAAAGTCATATCTGTTCCTGGTGCACCAGTATCATCTGTAAAGTAAAGATGGTAAGTTTCGATGTCATCTTGGTTAACGGTTTTTTTGATTAAGCGCATTCCTAAAATATCTGTAAAAAAGCGGTAGATTTTTGTTGCGCTAGATGTCATTGCTGTAACGTGGTGAATTCCTCTGATTTGTGTATCCATGATAAATTTCCTCCTGTTAACTTACAAAAAGTAAGTGATTGATTTAGACATAGTATAGAGGGTGCATCTTTATTTTGCAATTAATTTGTCTTCTAAAGTATCAGGAAGGAATCAAGAATGAAAAGAGGAGGAACGGATCAATAAAATAAAAAAACTTACGACTAGCTGTATCGATTTCAAAAAAACTAGCTTTAAAAAACTAACTTTAGAATCATTACGGGTGGTCATAAGTCTTTTTATGATTAGATGGAAACGAGCTTCTGAAAGTACTTGGTAAATGTTATTCAAAAGATTGTATCTGTGACAATCAATCGACTCAAAACTAAGCGGCTTTTTCACAACCTCTGATTCACGGTGTTCAAAAGCCAGTTTCTCGGTAGTAAGTCAAATTTATGCAAAAATGAGGAAAGCCATTTTCACAAAATTTTTCTTACTACTCGAAACTAAGCGACTTTTTCACAACCTCTTTGGTTAAGTTGAACGCACATCCAGCACAGAATAGTTCCGAACATCAAATCGGTTTCGGCTGGAAGAATATTCAATCGGCTGGCCATCTTTGAGATAGACGACTTGCTGAACTTCCAGTACAGGATCGTTTTCTGCACAGTTCAAATATTGCTGATCATATTCATCACTTTTATCTGCAGAAATAGCACGATAAGCCCCTGCAAAATGGACATTCAATTCTTGATGAAGATGATCATAGATAGAGGCTAACAAATGTTCTTTTTTTAAACCCGGCACAAGATGAACTGGCATAAAGGTATGCTCTAAAACATACGGCTCGCCATCTAAGATCCTTAACCGGTGAATATTGTAGACAGGTTGCTCGGCATCGATCATCAATCGTTCTTGGATATATTGATTAGGGAATTCAACATCAAAATGAATGATTTGACTCTTCAAAGAACGATTTCTGCGTTTCATTTGGAGGCTCAAACCTTCATACTCGTTAGCGGGCGATGTGTCTTTTTGCATGAATGGATGATTCAAAATTTTCGTTCCTGATCCTCGCTGCGAATAGACAAGTCCTTCCATCGCTAAGATATTGATGGCTTTTTTGATTGTCATCCGGCTCGCACCAAATTCTTTTACCAAGTCCACTTGATTAGGCAAAAAACTATCGGGAGGATACTCTTTTGAACGGATTCGTTCCCTTAAAATATTTGCGATTTCTTCGTATTTTGGCACGTTATTCACCTCTTCTAGAGTATAACGAAAGATTATGCTTCCGACAACTCGAAGTAGCATCTGGAACATTGTTTATTCGAAAAAAGAGGATATGACAAGTTTCTTGTCACATCCCCTTAATGATCCATTAAGCAATATCTAAATCTGGTTGTTTATCTAATACTTTCAAGAACGGGTACCAGATAAAGGCAACGATGATAAAGTCGATGACTTGCAGCATACCACCAAGCCATGAATTTGTTGCTAAGACACCGCTTGCAATGATTGGCACAGTCCATGGAACAGAGACGCCAGTTGGTGCAGGGACAAGTCCAGCAGCCATTACCAAATAATTGAACGTCGTTACGATTAGAGGCGCTACGACCCAAGGAATAAGGATTGTTGCATTCAATACGATTGGTAGACCAAAAATCGCTGGTTCATTTACATTGAAAATACCAGGTGCTAAAGCTAATCGACCAACATCACGATACTGTTTCTTTTTAAGAACAAAGGCCATCAATAAAACGACAGCTAAAGTCATTCCAGAGCCACCAATACCAACAGTGAAGGTTTCCATGAATGGTTTTGTGATGATGTGCGGTAATTCTTTTCCATGTTGATAAGCTTCTAAGTTATCAAGCATCAGTGTATTCCAAATCGGGTCCATTACAGAGTTGACGATGATTTGCCCGTGAAGTCCGAAGAACCATAAGAATTGGACAAAGAACAAAGCAATCAATGTTGCAGGTAAACTACTTCCCAAACCAGTTAATGGTTTTTGGATCACTTCATAAACGACATCATGTAAGTTAGCATTGAAAATACCAGTCATCACAGCGTTGATTACTAAGAAAACAGTTAGTGTGACTACAGCAGGGATCAAAGCGGCAAATGATTTTGTTACTGCAGGTGGAACTCCATCAGGCATTTTGATCTGCCAACCGCGTTTCGTGATTCTGCAGTAGATTTCTCCAGCCAAGAAAGCAGCGATCATTCCAATGAACATTCCTTTTGCGCCAAGACGATCAAGTGAAAGAACACCAGTTACATCTTCACCACCAACGGTTTTCATTGCAAAAGGCGTAAGAATCAAGAAGCTGGCAAAAGACACGGCACCACCGAAAATACCTTCAACGTCATAAGATTTTGATAAATAATAGCCGATACCAAAAGTAACAAAAACCGACATGATGCTCATTGTTGCATTTTGCCCATTACCGAATAAGTTCGATAAAGTTCCCTTTGTTGCGTCACTGAAAAAAGGCAAGTTATTGATAACGACAACAATCGAACCGAACATTGTTAAAGGGAAGGAAAGCATAAACGCATCCCGTAAAACTGTAAGGTAACGATTTTGCCCTAATAAATTAGCTAAGGGCATGATTTTCTCAGAAAGCTTGTCCATAAAACCGTTCATTTTTATTCACCTCAAATTTATTTGCAATCGATTACATACAAAGTATAACGCCGAATATTTTAAATGTCTAGTCATTTTTATAAAAAGTATTGATTTATTTTTTTAGGTTCGTTATGATTACGATATCAAGAAGAAAAGAGAGGAAGTACAAAATGAAAACCTACACATTTCCAGAAAATTTTTGGTGGGGTTCTGCTGCTAGCGGACCGCAAACAGAAGGAAGAGTAAGTAATGACGGAAAAGGAGAAAATATTTGGGATCATTGGTATACATTAGAGCCTGAAAAATTCTTTAATCAAGTAGGACCTGAAAAAACTTCGCAAGTTTACACAAAATACAAAGAAGATGTTCAGTTAATGAAAGAAACTGGCCATAACACATTTCGTACATCTATCCAATGGAGTCGTTTGATTCCAGAAGGGACAGGTGAAATCAATCAAAAAGCTGTTTCTTTTTATCGAGATTATTTTACTGAATTGCTGAACAATGGTATCGAGCCTTTTGTAAATCTTTACCATTTTGATATGCCACTGTCCTTGCAAGAAAAAGGCGGATGGTTATCAAGAGAAACGGTTGACGCTTATGTTTCTTATGCAGCCGCGTGTTTTGAATTGTTTGGAGACCTAGTCAAAAAATGGTTTACTCATAACGAGCCAATCGTGCCTGTAGAAGGAGGCTACTTGTATCAATTCCACTATCCAAATCATATCAATATGAAAGAAGCGGTCCAAGTAGGCTATCATGAGAATTTAGCAAGTGCAAAGGCAATCAAAGCCTACCATGAAGGTTGTCATGATGGTGAGATCGGAATCATCTTGAATCTGACACCAAGTTATCCGAGAGATGAAACGAACCCAGAAGATGTAAAAGCGGCGAAGATCGCTGACGCATTCTTCAACCGATCATTCCTTGACCCTGCAGTGAAAGGCGAGTTTCCACAAGAGTTGATCGAGATTGTCAAAACATTGGGGATAATACCTGACATTCATGAAGGAGACTTAGAACTCATCAGAGAAAACACAATTGACCTGTTAGGAATCAATTATTATCAGCCTCGTCGGATCAAAGCAAAAGAAACACCGATCAATCACGAACAAAGCCCCATGCCAGATGATTATTTTGATAATTACGACATGCCCAATAAAAAAATGAATCCATATCGTGGATGGGAAATTTACGAAAAAGGCATCTATGATATTTTAACGAATACAAGAGAAAACTATGGTAATATCAAATGCTATATTTCTGAAAATGGGATGGGAGTCGAAGGAGAAGAACGTTTTGTTAACAGCGAAGGCATGATTGAAGATGATTATCGGATCGAATTTGTGACGGATCATTTGAAATATGTCCATCAAGCAATCCAAGAAGGAACGAATTGTGTGGGTTACCACATGTGGACATGTATGGACAACTGGTCATGGACAAATGCTTACAAAAATCGCTATGGCTTTATCGCTGTTGACTTGGAACAAGACGGCAAACGCACGATTAAAAAATCAGGTCGCTGGTTTAAAAAGGTCTCTGAAAAAAACGGATTTGATGCCTGATATTTTTTGATAAAACGTTCACAAAATGTTTGTCCTAACACTGTAATCGTGCTACACTAACAGTGAAGGAGGCGTTTACAATGGTAGACACTTATCGCAATATTTTAGTAGCAATTGATGGTTCTGAAAAGGCAGAAAAAGCATTTCTTGAGGCAATCACGATTGCCAAACGAAATCAAGCAACGTTGCACATCCTGTATGTCAATGAAGTAACAGGCAATTACTTTGGTGATTTTGCATTTGTTACAACAAGCCTGCAGGAAGAATTGGATGAGGTTGCGGAAAATCAGATGAAAGAACATCGAAACTTGGCAATCGAAAAAGGCCTGACAGATATCGAGACATATGTTCTTTACGGTTATCCAAAGACACTGATCGCTAATTTCCATGAATCGAAAGAACCAATCTATCTGATTGTCATGGGGGCGACAGGTCTGAATGCGGTAGAACGTGCACTAGTAGGCTCCACTACTTCCTATGTAGTCAACCACGCATCATGTAACGTCATGGTTGTAAAATAAATTAAGGGAACAGAAAGCAAAAAAGCATAACGCTTCTTTTGCTTTCTGTTCCTTTTTATTTTTTGCAAAAAATTACTTTACCTGATGAAGTAATCATGCTATGCTGATTACAACGACAGATGGAGTAATATGGAGGAAAGAACATGATTTCAAGTGATGGAATACGCGGATACAATGATGCGATTATTTTATCGATCCTTAACAAAAACGATTCTTATGGATACGAAATTTCTAAAACGATCCGTGAGAGGACAAATGATTCCTATGTAATCAAAGAGACGACACTTTACTCCGTTTTTGCCCGTTTAGAAAAGAATCAATTGGTTGTTTCGTACCCTGGTGAAGTGACCCATGGAAAAAAACGGACCTATTATAAAATCACTGAAATAGGACGTAATCTTTTAGAAGAAAAAAAGCAAGAGTGGCTGACGACGAAAGACGTGGTCGATCAATTTTTGGAGGGAAAGTAAATGGATACAATCCGTAACTATTTAGAAAGTCTTTTTATCGGAGTACCCCGAAGTACCGAGATAGAAAAGCTGAAAGCTGATCTGTTGGCAAATATGGAAGATCATTATCATGAATTAATGGGAGAAGGGAAAATGAACAAGAGGCCATTGGTACAGTCATCTCGACATTTGGTTCAATCGATGAATTATTAGAAGAATTAGATATCAAAAAAGAAAATCCAAGTCCCGAGACAGAATCAAATTCAGCTTTGATTTATTTAAGTGAAGCGGAAAACTACTGGAAAGAATACAGAGCAGCAGGTCTTCAAGTAGCGTCAGGTGTCCTATTCACTTGTTTATCCTTTGCAGGATTTCTGTTCTTTTGTTCAACAGGCTATGCATTCATGGGTGTTTCTTGTCTGATTTTCGGTATAGCATTAGCTGTCGGTTTTTTCATCGCTTCTGGTATGAAAATCACCCGCTTAAATCACTTTTTGTATAATAGAAAAATACCTGAAAAAGTATTAGCAGAAGCAAAAGAAAAAGAAGAAGCGTATCAGCGAAGTTTTGGCTTCTCGTTGATTGCAGGAATCGGATTATGTATTTTTTCACTTTTCCCACTTTTTGCTTCGATTTTGTGGTATATGGATGGTAGTATCGGTGCCTCTGGATTTTTTGTTACCGTAGGAACGGGTGTCTTTTTGATTATTTATGGCAGTCTTGTCCGTCATTCTTATCGTCAGTTCACTCAAAGCACTTATTCGTGGTAAGTGTGCGCAAATTTGAACACCGTAAGTCAGAGGTTGTGACAGAAGTAGTTAGCTACAAGAATTAGCTTCAAGAAATTTTGGCTTATTTTTCGTAGAAGCTACTTCTGGAACACTAGTTATTCGAAAAAATGACTGTGACACTTTTTTGTCACAGTCATTTTTATATAGAATAATTTAAAAATTCATCATCTAACTCCATAGAATTGTCTAAATCGCTTACCCACGTGAAATCGTTATAGACAGATTTGAGCTGGCTTCTGCGCCATTGAACAGGGATAAAAAGACGCATACTATCTTCATTGAACCCGACTAATAATTTTTTTCCGTCAGTAATGATAGGACGTTGCAACAAAGTAAAATGTGAGACGATTAAATCGACAAGTTCTGAGGTCGTACATTGGTCGATTTGATCTTTTAAATTTTTATAATCAATCGAGCGTTTAGCTAATAGATCGTCAAATCCGTTTTCTGTTAATGATAATAAATAAAAGATTTCTTTTCTGGTTAAAGGCTGTTTAGGCGTGAAATTCGTTCTCTGTAAGGCATTTGATGGTCTTTCAGCCAATTTGCCATCAGATGGTAACTATGTGTACGAGAAGAATAGATCGTAAGCATAACAAAACTCCTTAAATTTTCCATTAATTTGTTCGATCTGTTGAGATAAATAATAGGTAAGGAGCTGAGCACAAGCGTGAAACAACCCAAACATCAATAGAAATAACTTTCTAAAGTCTTAAATTTGCGACGAGAAACAACTAGACTAATAGAAGGAATGTCTCAGCCATTTGGCTTCCTGTTTGTTTTTCTTGCTTATGCTGCAGCTCCTCGGGAAAGGGTTCTAACAATTTGAAGAAGGTTGATGATTGATCTAGTTTCAATTGTGTGAAATTTGAAATCTGGTGTTTTTACTAGATGAATCATCTAACAACTATGATTATAACTTATAGAACTGTTGTTTTGCATTCTGTTTTGTTATAGTTGTTATAAAGTTTTATTTTATTACAGAACCTATTTAGTTAAGAGCGTATAGTTAAAAGTTAAAATTGCTGATTCACATAGAGTTTATGACTTCTTGGAAATTCTTTTTCAATCAGTTTTTTCATCTGTTTATGAAATTCTTTTTTTTCAGTAAACATAAAGGTTTGGGTATCGTAACCTTCTTCATGTAGGAAATAGATTATTCCTTTTTCTGTGTTTTGCGTATAAGCTTTTATACTCCTGTCTTTTTTGAAAGAACAGATCGTATAGTTTTCTATTTGGTCTGGGAGACGTTTGATTTTCTTCAAAATGACTTTTTTATCCTCAAGTTTCATTTTTTCACCTGACTTTATTTTTTATCATATGGAAATCATAGCGCCATTGGTTATATGAAAACAAGAAGGATACTGAAATATATATAAATCGAATAGCGGGTATTTGTTATTAGAATAACTAGTCCAAATAAATGACAACTATTTTCTGATTTATTACAAATGTTTATTCAAATAAATTTGATTACCAAGAAAAGGTAGTGGTATATTTACTGAGGGATACTTTGAAAAACATATGATAGAAACAGTAACAGCATCATGAAAAAATTTTTTTATAAAAATGGAGGGATTGATTTGATGGAAGAACAGTATGTACAAGCAATGACGATCGCAGGATCAGATAGCGATGGAAGCGCAGGGATGCAAGCAGATATGCATACATTCTTTACAAGAAGTGTTTACGGTGTTTCTGTCATGACCGCATGTGTTGCAGGAAATTCTTACGGAATCGGAGCAAGTGTGACCTTGCCAACCGATTTTATCGATAAAGAATTTGAACTGATTGCAGAGGACTTTCAAATACGTGCAGCTAAAACAGGTATGCTAGCAGATTCAAATTTGATTGAGACAGTTGTAAAAAATTATCAAAAATATGATTTTGGTCCATTAGTCGTGGATCCCGTGATCGTAACGAAACATGGAAATCTTTTACTAGAAGAATCTGCTTTACAAAGCTTGAAAGAAAAACTTGTCCCTTTGGCAGAAGTACTGACACCTAATTTTTACGAAGCAGAAAAGCTGACTGGACGGACATTAGCAACTGAAGAAGATTTTGTGCAAGCAGCAAAAGAACTGCAAGATATGGGTGCGAAAAACGTCATGATCAAAGGACATCATGCAAAAGATGCGCAGCAAGAAACAGTCAACGACTACGTATTGCTTGAATCAGGAAAATCATTTTGGCTGAATGCGCCATTTTATCCTACTGACCGGATCAATGGAACTGGCGATTCGTTATCTGCATGTATTGCAGCCGAATTAGCTAAAGGAAAAACAGTAGAACAAGCAATCCGATTGGCAAAAGACTATGTAAACCGTGCGATTCGTGAAGAAATAAACGTAGGGCATAAATATGGACCAATCAATCATTGGGCAGCCGGTGAATTAGAGTAAAAGAAAGAGGTTGTGAAAAAGTCGCTTAGTTTCGA